>VBAF01000461.1:523-3510 GCA_005884705.1 Alphaproteobacteria bacterium | reverse complement strand
GACTCCTACCAGCAGAAGGCCGACCTGGCCCGCAAGGGCGGCGGGCTGGAGGGCGCGATCACGGGCTTCATGCAGGCCGCGTCGTGGGGCACGCCCGACAAGATCCTGCGCGGGCTCGAGGCGCGGCGGAAGCTCCTGGGCGACTTCGAGATGAACGTCGCCTTCCGCTTCGGCGGCACGCCCTACGAGGTGGCCGAGCGTGGTCTCAAGCTGTTCGCCAAGGAAGTGCTCCCGGTGGTCAAGAAGTGGGGGCCGGCCCACAAGACGGCGGCCCAGGCAGCCTGACCGGAGGCACGCCATGCGCTTCACGAACCAGGTCGCGCTCATCACCGCGGCGGCCAACGGCATCGGTCGGGCGACCGCGGACATCATGGTGCGCGAGGGCGCCACGGTGATCGCCGTCGACAACAGCCAGGAGCGGCTCGACCAGGCGGTGCCGGCGTTGCGCCGTGACGGCGGCAAGGCCGAGGGTCGGCTGGTCGATGCCCTGGTTCCGGCCGAGGTCGACGCGCTGGTGGCCGAAGTCGTGCGCCAGCACGGCGCGATCGACATCCTGGTCAATGCGGTCGGCGGCAGCACGGTGATCGCCAATCCTCAGGCGACCACCGAGCAGCTCGCCTTCGCCGACTGGCAGAAGCTGATCGCCTTCAATCTCGACGGCACCTTCCTGGTGACCCATGCCGTGATCCCGGTGATGAAGCGCCAGCGCCGCGGCAAGATCGTCAACCTGGCGTCGATCGCCGGCCGGGGCTTGAGCCACAACAGCTCGAGCGCCTATGCGGCGGCCAAGGGCGGCATCATCGCCTTCACCCGCAAGCTTGCCCACGAGCTCGGGCCCGACGGCATCAACGTCAATGCGATCGCGCCCAGCGTCACGCTCACCGAGCGCATCCGGCCGCACTGGGACAAGCGCTCGCAGGCTTCGCAGGCCGAGGAGATCGAACGCACGCCGCTGCGCCGCGTCGCCGAGCCGGCCGACCAGGCGCGGGTGATCTGCTTCCTGGCCTCGGCCGATGCCGACTTCGTCACCGGCCTCACGATCGACGTCACCGGTGGCGTCTGACCCGAAGGAGAGCCTATGCCGATCGCCAAGAAGTACCTGTTCGTCGTCAGCATGGACGTCCAGAAGGACAAGGAAGCGCTGTTCAACGAGGTCTACGACACCGAGCACATCCCGCTGCTCGGCAAGGTGCCGGGAGTCGGCGCGATCACGCGGCTCAAGACCGAGCCCGCCGCCTTCAACATCGGAGGCGAGCGCAAGGTGCTCGACGGCGCCGGCATGGCGCACTATGTCGCGATCTACGAGCTCGACAGCCCCGAGGTGCTGCTCAGCAAGGCATGGGCTGACGCGGGCGAGAAGGGACGCTGGCCCAAGGAGGTGCGGCCCTACACCCTCAACCGCAGCCATGTGGTGCGCAAGGTGATCTGAAGCGCTCGGGTTGGGCACGCACCCCGAAGCGCGAGTGGCGGACGGCCCCAGTGCCGTCCGCCAAGGCGGCTGTCCGTCTCCGCCTGGAGTTAGTTCATGTTGCTGGCGACGTTGCTCAGCACGCCGTTGACCTTGGTGCCGACGCTGGTCATGGCGGCGATCGCCGCGACCGCGATCAGCGAAGCGATCAGGGTGTATTCGATGGCAGTGGCGCCGTGGTCGTTCTTCATCAGCTTGCGGAAAATCGACAGCATGGAAATCTCCTAATCGAAAAATCGTGGACGGCTGCTGCCAGTGAGGCAGCAAGCACGCGCCAGAAGGAGCGCGCCGTCCTTCTATCGTCAGGTGGCGCGCCGGGTCAGAGGCGAAATTGTAAGGGATGTACGGATCGGCCCCGCGCGCGCCGCCTCTAAATGTCCCGTATGAGGTACTTGGATACCTCGTCTCGTGTGGTCATTATGGGCAATGGAAGGCGATTTTTGTGCGATAAATAGCGGCTTTTTGCCGGGGCCAATGCCCATAATAGGTTGAACGAGGCAACTGTGCGTATCCTGCATGGGATTTGTTTGTGCAGGAGCAAGCCATGTCTGATCCAGAGCCGGACCAATGAGCCGCGGTGTCGTCCGCCGGTCGCTGCCGCTGCCCGCTGAAGCGATGCTGAAGAGAATCGTGACGGCGAAATACCTCGCTCGCGCATTAAACGGTGGTGCGGGAAAAAACGGTGAAAACGGCAAAAACGGCGCGAAGCCGGCGCTAGCGGCTGTCCATCTTGAGCGCGGCGATGAAGGCCGACTGCGGGATTTCCACGTCGCCGATCTGGCGCATGCGCTTCTTGCCCTTCTTCTGCTTCTCGAGAAGCTTCTTCTTGCGGCTGATGTCGCCGCCGTAGCACTTGGCAAGCACGTCCTTGCGCAGCGCGCTGATCGTCTCGCGCGCCACCACCCGTCCGCCGATCGCGGCCTGGATGGCGATCTTGAACAGCTGGCGCGGGATCAGGTCCTTCAGCCGCTCGCACAGCGCCCGGCCGCGGCTCTCGGCGGCGTTCTTGTGCACGATCATGCTGAGCGCATCGACCGGCTCGGAGTTGACCAGGATCGAGAGCTTCACGAGGTCGCTCTCCTCGTAGCCCGCCATCTCGTAGTCGAAGCTGGCATAGCCGCGCGTCACCGACTTGAGGCGATCGTAGAAGTCGAACACCACCTCGTTCAGCGGCAGGCGGTAGATCGCCATGGCGCGGGTGCCGGCATAGGTCAGCTCGACCTGCTGGCCGCGCCGGTCCTGGCAGAGCGTCAGGACCGAACCGAGATGCTCGTCCGGCGTGATGATCGTCGCCTTGATCCACGGCTCCTGCATGGTCTCGATGTGCATCGGGTCGGGATAGTCGGCCGGATTGTGCAGCTCCATCTCGCTGCCGTCGGTCATCGTGACCTTGTAGACGACCGACGGGGCGGTGGTGACGAGGTCGAGGTCGAACTCTCGCTCCAGCCGTTCCTGGATGATCTCGAGGTGCAGCAGCCCCAGGAAGCCGCAGCGGAAGCCGAAGCCCAAGGCCGCGCTG
>VBAF01000461.1:0-403 GCA_005884705.1 Alphaproteobacteria bacterium | reverse complement strand
GAGGGCTTGAAGCCGGCCAGCATCTCGGTCGCGGGCTTGCGATCGTCGGTGATGGTGTCGCCGACCTTGCAGTCGGCGATGGTCTTGATGCCGGCGATGATGAAGCCGATCTCGCCCGGGCCGAGCTCGGCCACGTCGGTCGCCTTGGGCGCGAAGATGCCGACCTTGTCGAGGTCGTAGGACGCCGCTGCCGCCATCATGCGGATGCGGATGCCCTTCTTCAGTACGCCGTCCTGCACCCGCACCAGGGTGACGACGCCGAGGTAGGGGTCGTACCAGCTGTCGACCAGCAGCGCCTTCAAGGGCGCGTTGCGGTCGCCTCTCGGCGGCGGCAGGCGCTTGACCATCGCCTCCAGCAGATCGTCGATGCCGAGGCCGGTCTTGGCCGAAACCCTGACGGCAT
>VBAF01000460.1 GCA_005884705.1 Alphaproteobacteria bacterium | reverse complement strand
GCTGTTCAACGGCCTCGCGCCGTGGGCCGCGCTGCTGCCCGGCCTGCTGCTGCACGTGAACGTCATCGGCTGCTCGATCTTCGCCGCGATCTCCGGCTCGTCGGCCGCCACCACGCAAGTGGTCGGCCGTATCTCGCTCGCAGAGCTGCTGAAGCGCGGCTACTCCAAGGACGTCGCCGTGGGATCGCTCGCCGGCTCCGGGACGCTCGGCTTCCTGATCCCGCCGTCGAACATCATGATCATCTACGGCGTGCTGGGCGACGTCTCGATCGCCAAGCTGTTCACGGCGGGATTCATTCCGGGCTTCCTGCTGGCCGCCTGCTTCATGGCCTGGATCATGATCCATACTGCGCTGAAGCCGGACCTCGTGCCGGAGTCCGAGCGCAAGATCCGCGTTGCCACCACGACCGAGTTCGTCGCCTCGATCAGGGAGCTGGGGCCGGCGGTGTTCCTGATTCTCTGCGTGCTCGGGTCGATGTATGGCGGGCTCGCGACGCCGTCCGAAGCGGCAGGCGTCGGCGTGCTGGGCGCGCTGATCGTGGCGCGCCTGCAGGGCGAACTGAAGTTGGCGGCGCTCAAGGCGATCGGCATCGGTGCGGTCCAGACCTGCTCGATGATCGCCCTGATCGTGCTGGGCGCCTCGATCCTGGGAAGCGCGGCCGCCTTCCTGAGCATTCCCGCCGCCGTGGCCGAGTTCGTGACCAGCCTGCAGCTTTCGCCGCTGATGCTGATCGTCGCCTTGATCGTCTTCTACCTGATCCTCGGCTGCTTCCTGGACGGCTTCAGCATGATCGTCATGACCCTGCCGATCATCATGCCGATCGTGAAGACGGCAGGCTTCGACGCGATCTGGTTCGGCATCTTCCTGGTGCTGGTGGTCGAGATGGCGCAGATCACGCCGCCGGTCGGCTTCAACCTGTTCGTCATCCAGGGACTGACCGACGACGGGCTGGGCTACATCGCCCGGGTCACGCTGCCCTACCTGGTCATCATGATCCTGTTCACCATCGTGATCACGCTCTTCCCCGACATTGCCCTCTGGCTTCCGAGGTATCTCGCCAGCTAGTCTGCGCTTCGCCAGCAGGGGAGAGGCAATGGAACCGCGCCAGGTCAAGACGGCGGCCGATGCACTGAAGATCGTCAAGCAGCGCGGGCTCAGTCACGTCAAGGTTGGCGTGCACGACATCGACGGCGTGCTGCGTGGCAAGTACATCCATCTCGACAAGTTCAAGTCGGCCCTCGAGGGTGGCATGGGTTTCTGCGACGTGGTGCTTGGTTGGGACATCAACGACCAGCTCTACGACAACGTGACCTACACCGGCTGGCACACCGCGTACCCAGACGCCAATGTGCGGATTCTGCCCGCGACCTGCCGCGAGATCGCCACCGAGCCGGGCAATCTTCTGTTTCTCTGCGAGTTCGTCGACAAGGCGGAGGAGATCTGCCCGCGCGCCGTGCTGCGCCGCGTGCTGGATCGCGCGAAGAGGCTCGGGTTCGAGGTCAAGGTCGGCTTCGAGTACGAGTTCTTCGTCTTCGCCGAAACAGCCTTCTCGATCCGCGAGAAGGGCTACAAGAACCTGAAGCCGATCTCGCCCGGATTCTTCGGCTACTCGGTGCTGCGCAACTCGGTCCTGTCCGACTTCTACAAGGATCTGCTCGCGATGTGCGAGACCATGGACATGGGCATCGAGGGGCTGCACACCGAGACCGGGGCGGGCGTGCTCGAAGCGGCGCTGCGGGTCTCCGATGCCCTCGATGCCGCTGACAAGGCGGCCCTGTTCAAGCTCTTCACCAAGGTGCTGGCGCAGAAGCGCGACTTGCTCGCCACCTTCATGGCCAAGTGGTCGAAGGACTGGCCGGGCTGCGGCGGCCACATGCACATGTCGCTGTGGAAGGACGGCAAGCCGGTCTTCTTCGACGACAAGGCGCCGCACCGCATGAGCAAGATCATGCGCCAGTTCGTCGGCGGCCAGCAGGCACTGATGCCCGAGCTGCTCGGCATGGTCGCCTCGACGGTGAATGCCTATCGCCGCCTGATTCCAGGCTTCTGGGCGCCGACTGTCTCGACCTGGGGCGTCGAGAACCGGACCTGTGCGCTGCGGGTCATTCCCGGTTCGGCCAAGTCGACGCGCGTCGAGTATCGCATCGCCGCCGCCGATGCGAACCCGTATCTGGCGCTTGCCGCCGCGGTCGGCTCGGGCCTATGGGGCATCGAGCACAAGATCGATCCCGGCGAGCCGATCGCGGGCAACAGCTATGACAGGAAGCATCCGGCGAAATGGCAGCTGCCGCGCACCTTGATGGAGGCGGCGGGCAAGCTGAAAGGCTCGAAGGCCGCACGCGACCTGTTCGGCGACGCTTTCGTCGATCACTACTCTGCAACGCGTGAATGGGAAGAGCGGGAATTCCGCAAGGCCATCACCGAATGGGAGCTCGACCGTTACATGGAAATCATCTGACAAGAGGCCATTCGCGTCCCATCCAATGGGAACGGATTATCCAGACAGCACAAGCCTTTAGGCCGGTGCCGGATGTTCGGACAGAGGGGCTTGCTGGTCCGTTTGTATCCACCTGCTATCCACCAAGCGTCAGTTGGTGGGGACGATGAGCCCGCCCGCCGACCGGTGAGGCAACTTCATCATGCTGTGGGAGGCGCGCGCGCCACTCCGGCGGTGCCAAGCTGGCACTGCCGGAACTCCCAGAAATGGATGTCCCACCCGTTGAGCGGGTGGGACCAAGGATGGCCGTCACTTTCGGGGATACCCGGCAGGAACGTCCTGTTTTTATAGATGTCCTCGTTCGATGGAGGACGGCGTCGTAATTAGTTGCAGGGCCCTCCGGTGTGCTTCTGGTCGGCGTTGGAATACGCAACCGGCCCACAGGGCGCCGCTTTGCCCGCGTCGGCTTGCGGTGTCGCCGGAGTGCAGGGCACTCCGGTGTGCTTTTGGTCGGCGTTGGAATAGGCAACCGGCCCACAGGGCGCCGCTTGGCCCGCCTGGGCTTGCGGTG
>VBAF01000459.1 GCA_005884705.1 Alphaproteobacteria bacterium | reverse complement strand
CGAATACCTGATGGACGGCCACAACCAGTATCCGCCGATGATGGGCTTGCCCGAGCTGCGCCAGGCGGTCGCCGAGCACGCCCGGCGCTTCCAGGGCCTCGACGTCGACTGGCAGAGCGAGGTGCTGGTGACCTCGGGCGCCACCGAGGCGCTGGCCGACTGCCTGTTCGGCCTGATCGAGCCGGGCGACGAGGTCGTGCTGATCGAGCCGCTCTACGATTCCTATCTGCCGATCGTGCGCCGGGCAGGGGGCGTGCCGAAGCTCGTCCGCCTCGAGCCGCCGACCTGGAGCCTGCCGCGCGGCGAGCTCGAGGCGGCGTTCAGCGCGCGCACCAAGCTCATCCTGTTCAACACGCCGATGAATCCCTGCTCCAAGGTGTTCGATCGCGAGGAGCTCGAGTTCATCGCTTCGTTGTGCCTCAGGCACGACGCCTACGCGGTGTGCGACGAGGTCTACGAGCACATCATCTTCGATGACCGCCGGCATCTGTCGATCATGACCTTGCCCGGCATGCGCGAGCGTACCGCGCGCATCGGCTCGGCCGGCAAGAGCTTCAGCGTCACCGGCTGGAAGGTGGGCTACGTCACCGCATCGCCCGACATGATGAAGGCGATCGCCAAGACGCATCAGTTCATGACGTTCACCACGCCACCCAACCTGCAATGGGGCACCGCGGCGGGCCTGCGTCTCGACGACGGCTACTATTCGAGTCTCGCGGGCGACATGCAGCGCAAGCGCGACCGGCTGGCCGGCGCGCTCGCCGACATTGGCTTCGAGGTGCTGGCGGCGCACGGCACGTATTTCGTGACCACCGACTTCCGGCCGCTCGGCTTCAACGGCACCGACGAGGATTTCTGCCGCTACATCACGGTCGAGGCCGGTGTCACCGCGGTCCCCGTCAGCGCCTTCTACGATACCCCCGAGCACGCGCCCCGGCACTTCGCGCGCTTCTGTTTCTGCAAGCACGACGAGACGCTGGATCGCGCCATCGAGCGCCTCGATCGGCACTTCCGCCGGTGATCGGAATTTCTCGAAATTTCACGCCCCGAGCGAATTTTTTCGCAAAATAGGCGACTCGCCCGTCAGATTGCGTCATATTACTGCACTGGGATTGCCATTTTATCGACTATCTATCAGCATTGCCGCCGCAACCATATTGTGGTGGCGAGAGCACGGGATTCGAATTGTCAGACGCACCCTCAATCAAGCCGCCGCGAATCGATGGTCGCCGTCTGCGCAGTGAGCGCACGAAGCAGCTGATCATCGAGGCCTTCCTGTCGCTGCTGCGGGACAATCCGCAGATGCCGACGGCGGTCGAGATCGCCGAGCGGGCGGGCTATTCGGTGCGTTCCATCTTCGAGCGCTTCCCCGACCTCAACGCGCTGCGGGTGGCGGCGACCGACTATAGCCTCGCGCAGGCGCTGGCGCTGGCGCCACCGCGCGGTGCCGACGGCGACCGTCCGACGCGCCTGCGCGCTCAGGTGAACACCCGCGCCCATACCTGCGAGCGCGGCATCGCACTCTGGCGAGTGCTGCTTCAATTTGCAGACCAGGACGAAACCGGGCAGCTCAAGCAGCGGGTGGCGCGCGGCCGCGAGACCACGATCAGCCGCATGGCGCTGATGTACAAAGCCGAGCTCGCGACCCTGGCGGAGGACGAGCAGCGCCAGCTCCTGATCGCGCTCGAGGCGCTGACCGACATGGAAAGCTGGGCGCGCATGCGCGAGGAGCACGCGCTGTCGTTCGACGAGGCGTGCGAGGTCTGGATCCACGCCATCGACCGGCTGCTGCCGTCGACTCCGGCGCTCGAGAGCGCTGTGGCGTGACCATGAACACGACGGCCGACCCGCGTGACGGCGCCGGCGCACCGCAGCCGGCGGACCGGATCGACGGCCGGCGGCTGCGCAGCGAGCGCACGCGGCGCCTGATCATCGAAGCCTACATGGCGCTGGTGCGCGAGACCGGCGCGATGCCGACGGCGGTCCAGATCGCCGAGCGCGCCGGCTACTCGGTGCGCTCTATCTTCGAGCGCTTCCCCGACCTCACCGCGCTGCGGATCGCCGTCACCGACCATGCCATCGCCGAGGCGCGCGGCTATGGCGCACTGCGCGACCTCGACGCCGACCGCCCGGCGCGCATCCGTTCGCAGGTCGAGCAGCGCGGCCGCACCTGCGAGCGCTGGCTGCCGCTGTGGCGCGTGCTGTCCTCCGACAACGAGCAGTCGCCCGACCTGCACCAGCGCATCCGCATGATCCGCCAATTGAGCGTCATGCGCATGGAGATGATGTTCCGGCCCGAGCTCTCGACCACAAGCGACGACGTGCGCAAGAAGACCATGCTGGCGCTGGAGGCATTGCTCGATTTCGAGAGCTGGGCGCGCATGCGCGAGCTCTACGACCTGTCATTCGAGCAGGCGAGCACGGTGTGGACGAAGGCGATCGAACGCCTGCTGCCGCCGACACCTGCCGTCGCATGACCGGAGCCGTCCCCGTTCCCGCGGTCGACGGCCGGCGACAGCGCAGCGAACGGACGCGCCAGCTCATCATCGAGGCCTATCTTGCGCTGTTGCGCACCAAGCCGAGGATTCCGACCTCGAGCGAGATCGCCGAACGGGCGGGCTATTCGGTGCGCTCGGTGTTCGAGCGCTTCCCCGATCTGCTGTCGCTGCGCATCGCGGCGACAGACTATGCCGTCGCGCTCGGCACCGGGCAGGCGCCGCTGCGCGACACCGACGCCGACCGGCGGACCCGCATCCACAGCCAAGTCGGCACGCGCGCCCAGGTCTGCGAGGGCTGGCTGCCGCTGTGGCGCGCGCTCAACGCCAACTGCGGCGAATCGGCAGAGCTCAAGGCCCGCATCGCGCTGATCCGCGAGGCGATCCGCACGCGGCTCGGGATCATGTACGGGCCCGAGCTTTCGACCCTCGACGGGCGCTCGAGGCGATCACCGACTTCGAGAGCTGGGCGCGCATGCGCGATGACAATCGACTGAGCGTCGAGCAGGCGTGCGCAGTGTGGATCACGGCGATCGACCGGCTGCTGCCGCCAACCCCGGCGGCCTGAGTGTCGTGGCCGACACGCGGATAGCGACCGATGGGCGACGGCTGCGCAGCGAGCGCACCCGCCAGCATCTCATCGAAGCCTACCTGGCGCTGCTGCGCGAGAGCCCGCGGGTGCCGACCTCGGGCCAGATCGCCGAGCGGGCCGGCTATTCGGCGCGTTCGTTGTTCGAGCGCTTCCCCGACCTGATGACATTGAGCCTCGCCGCTGCCGACATGGCCTTTGCGCGGGCCAACGCGCAGGCCGTGATCCGCAACGTCAGCGCCGATCGCGCCACCCGCATCCGCACCCAGGTCGAGACCCGCGCCCAGACCTGCGAGGAGTGGCTGCCGCTGTGGCGCGCACTGGTCCTCAACCAGCATCTCTCGCCGGAGCTGCATCAGCGCATCCGGCAGGTGCGCCAGGCGATCGTGGCGCGGCTCGAGCTGATGTATAGGCCCGAGCTCGACACGCTCGATGCGATAGCGCACAAGCGCGTCCTGATCGCGCTCGAGGCGATCACCGATTTCGAGAGCTGGGCGCGGATGCGCGAGATGGCCGGCCTCGCGGTGCCGGAGGCGTGCAGGGTATGGATCCGCGCGGTCGACAGCCTGCTGCCGGCCACGCCGGTTTCTTGACGCTCGATTTCTTGACGCTTGGGGCGGCGGAGCGTAGGAAAGCGCGCTTCGTCGGGAGCCACCCTGCGATGGCGGCCGTAGCTCAGTTGGTTAGAGCGCTAGATTGTGATTCTAGATGTCGCCGGTTCAAGTCCGGTCGGCCGCCCCAATCGCCCGCTCGCAATGGCTGACGCGCTCTTCCCCCGATCCGAGCTTGCGCTCCTGACCTGTGCGCAAATGGCCGCGGCAGATGCCGCTGCCATCGCCACGGGCATCTCCGGTACGGCGCTGATGGAGGCGGCGGGCAAGGCGGTCGCGCGCGCCACCGCCGACCGCTACCGCAAGCAGCCGGTCCTCGTGCTTTGCGGCCCGGGCAACAACGGCGGCGACGGCTTCGTCGCGGCCCGGCATCTCGCGGCCATGGGCTGGCCGCTCACGCTCGCGCTGGCCAAGGGAGCGGGGGAGCTGCGCGGCGATGCCGCCTGGGCCGCACGCTCGCCCTGCTCGATGATCGCCCGCTGGTGATCGACGCGCTGTTCGGCGCCGGACTGGCCCGTCCGATCGGCGGAGCCACCGCGGAGCTGATCGACAGGATCAACCGCGACAAGCTTCCGGTCGTCGCCGTCGACGTGCCGAGCGGGCTGCACGGCGACACCGGGGAGGTGATGGGCACGGCGCCGCATGCCGAGCTCACGGTGACGTTCTTCCGCGGCAAGCCTGGCCACTATTCGCTCGAAGGACTGCGCCGCTGCGGCGCGTTGCGGATCGCCGACATCGGCATTCCGGCCGCCGTGCTCGACGCGATCGCGCCTCGGCTCTGGCGCAACGAGCCGCCGCTTTGGAAACACGCCCTGCGACCGGGCGATCCG
>VBAF01000078.1 GCA_005884705.1 Alphaproteobacteria bacterium | reverse complement strand
CTGCGGGCTCTGAACAATTCGTTTTGCCACGATGTCCTCCGTCAAACCAACCCAGCGCGCATCCTGTACCGTTACAGGAAGAATCACCCACCGACCTGCAACTTTGCCCAAGTGTCGCGTAGCTCGATGGTGCGGTTGAACACCAGGGCGTCCGAGCCGCTCGTCGGGTCCGGGCAGAAATAGCCCTGCCGCTCGAATTGCACGGCTTCGCCCACGGGCATCTCCGCCAACGAGGGCTCCAGCAGCGCGCCCGACAGGACTTCGAGCGAGCCTGGATTCAAGTCGGCGTCCAGATCGCCATCGGCTCCCGGGTCGGGGCGGTTGAAGAGCGTACTGTACAAACGGACCTCGGCGGGGCGTGCGTCCTGGCCCGACACCCAGTGCAGGGTGGCCTTCACCTTTCGACCGTCTGGTGCATTGCCGCCGCGGCTGGCTGGATCATAGGCGCACCGCAACTCCACCACGTTGCCATCCGCGTCCTTCACGACCTGGCGGCAGGTGACGAGATAGGCATAGCGCAACCGCACCTCTCGTCCCACCGCCATTCGGTAGAACTTGTTCGGCGGATTCTCCATGAAGTCGTCGCGCTCGATGAAAATCTCCCTGCTGAAGCGAAGGGTGCGCGTGCCGGCGCCCGGGTCCCCCGGGTGGTTGACGGCTTCCAGCTCTTCGACGTGGTTCTCGGGAAAATTCTCGATCACGAGCTTGAGAGGCCGCAGGACCGCCATGCGCCGCTGGGCCACCTGGTTGAGACGGTCTCGGATCGCGTGATCGAACATGGCGAGATCGACGACGCTGTTGGCTTTGGACATGCCGATGCGCCGAACGAAGTCGCGGATCGCCTCCGGTGGCACGCCGCGGCGGCGCAGGCCGGCCAGGGTCGGCATGCGCGGATCGTCCCAGCCACTCACGATGCCGCGCCGTACCAGATCCGTCAGGTAGCGCTTGGAAAGTACGGTGTATCCGAGATTGAGGCGGGCGAATTCGGTCTGGCGGGGCCGCGACGGGACCGGCAGGTGGTCGAGGAACCAGTCGTAGAGAGGACGGTGGTCCTCAAATTCCAGAGTACAGAGCGAGTGTGTGACATGCTCTACGGCGTCGGACTGGCCATGAGCGAAATCGTAGGTCGGATAGATGCACCACTGCGTGCCGGTGCGCGGGTGAGGCGCGTGCAGGATGCGGTACAGGACGGGGTCCCGCAGGTTCATGTTGCCGGAAGCAAGGTCGATCTTTGCCCGCAGCACGCAGGCACCATTCGGAAACTTGCCCGCGCGCATATCGCGAAACAGGCTGAGATTTATTTCCACCGAACGGTCGCGATCGGCCGAAGCACGGCCCGGTTCGGTCAGCGTGCCGCGCATCGCCCGCATCTCGTCGGGGGGCGTGTCGTCGACATAGGCGAGGCCGGCGCGAATGAGGTGCTCTGCCCAGTCGTACAACGTCTGGAAATAGTCCGACGCATGGTACAGATGCTCGCCCCAGTCGAAGCCAAGCCAGTGTACGTCCCGCTTAATGGCGTCGATGTATTCCTGCTCCTCCTTCACGGGATTGGTATCGTCGAAGCGAAGGTGGCAGCGGCCGCCGTATTCGACGCTCAGTCCGAAATTCAGGCAGATCGACTTGGCGTGGCCGAGATGCAGATAGCCGTTCGGCTCCGGTGGAAAGCGCGTGACGATGCCCTGGATTAGGCCGCGGGCGAGGTCAGCCTGGACCATGTCGCGAATGAAATCCCGGGGCTCTACGTTTGCGGTGGCCTCCGGCATCGGCTTCTTGTCATTCATCTACCTGTCAACCTCCACACGGGCGTGTACACGAGCAATCTGCGGCCAAGCCAATTATAACACTGCCGGCGCGCCCGCTGGCGACGCTGCTCGGCCGTATCCGCCGTCATCGAGCCTAGCACGCTCGTCCTCGGCGCCCATGGATCAGCCGCAGCCCGTCTGGTCCTGGTGCCCGCCGGCGGGCGCCGGTCGCGCGCCAGTGAAGCCTCATCCCTCTACTCCTCGACGACAGATGGGCCTTTGGGACGATGCTATGGTAGTCGACTTCTTGGTAAGGATGACGCTCTCGCCACTGGTGGTGGTGCCGTTGACTTCGACGTGTATGACTGGTGCCCGCCCTTGCCCAGCTCGGGCTGAGGCTTAGCCCACTGGCATTTCAATCCATTCTGGAGGCAGGCCCTCCAGAGCGTTGGACACCGTCGGTGCAAGCTGCTTGCGGCTCTTGAAGCGCCGCGCGTGACTCGCACCGTTTCCGACCGGATCGGCTGGTTTCGGTCTGTTGCTCGCGTCTGGTCATAGCGCGGGGGCGATGGCACTTTGGCCACGACTTCGAACGAGGGAGACGTCATGGCGATGCGCATTCTCTGGCCGAACTTGCCCGCTCGGCTTGTACCGGTCGCGACCGAAGCGGTCGGCTCCGGGTTCGAGTTGGAATTCCGTGAAAAATTCGAGGACGTCAGCGACGAGCAATGGGCGAAGGCGGACGCGGTCGTCGGCGGATGCCCTCCGCCATACATCGATAAGCTGAAGGCCTGCCGTATCTTCGTGAAGTACGGCGTCGGCTACGACGACGTCGACATCGAGCGTTTCGGCAAACTGGGCATTCCGGTCTGCAATGTGCCGGATTACGGCACGCGGGAGGTCGCCGACCACGCAATCGCCCTGATGATGACCCTCGCGAAGAGCGTCGCCTATCACGATTCGGAATTGCGCGCGGACCTGAAGGGCAACTGGCGCCCGCAGCACAATCCATTCGGACGCCGTCTGTCGGTTTGCACGTTCGGGGTCGTCGGCATGGGCCGGATCGGCACCGCGGCGGCGCTCCGCGCGAAGGCCTTCGACATGGACGTGGTATTCTACGACCCGTATCAGCCGAACGGCTACCAGTTCGCGATCGGCGTGCGCCGCGCCGACACGCTCGCCGAGCTGATGGGGCAATGCGACTTCATCAGCGTCCACACGCCGCTGACAGCCGAGACGCGCGGCCTGATCGGCGCCGAGGCGTTCGCCGCCGCCAAACGGGGGGTGATCCTCATCAACACCTCGCGCGGACCCGTGGTGGACATCGACGCGCTGCACGACGCCATGAAAGACGGCACGGTGCAGGCAGCCGGCCTCGACGTGCTACCGGAGGAGCCGGCGAACGCGCAACGGCGGCTGATCGCGGCATGGCAGAAAAACGAGGACTGGATCCGCCATCGCCTGCTGCTGACACCGCATTCGGCATTCTACACGCCCGAGAGCTTTCGCGATAACCGGGGCTTCGCGGCCCGCACCGCGGCTCGCTTTCTGCGCGACGGACGGCTGGAGAACTGCGTCAACAAGCAATTCCTGATCCCGAAAGTGTGAGGCAGCGGCCGCCAAAACGTTTGCGATCAACGTCGTCCGAGAAAGCAGAAGAGTCCCCATGGATCCAAAACTGGCGTCGACGATCTACGCTGCATCGACCTGGGTGATTCCGATCCTCCTGGCGATTACGCTCCACGAAGCCGCCCATGGCTTCGTCGCTCATCGGTGCGGCGATGACACGGCCTGGCGACTCGGGCGGGTCAGCTTCAATCCGTTCAAGCACATCGATCCGTTCGGCACCGTGGTGTTGCCCGGCCTTCTCTTTCTTCTCCACTCGCCATTCCTGTTCGGCTACGCCAAGCCCGTGCCGGTACAATTCTCGGCCCTGCGTCATCCACGCCACGACATGGTCCTGGTCGCCGCGGCCGGGCCCGCCACGAACATCCTGCAGGCGTTCGTGGCGGCACTCCTGATCCACGCCGCCGCCTTCCTGCCGGGCAGCGCCGGTCAATGGACGCAGGCCACTCTCGAGAATGCCATCGTCATCAACATCGTCCTGGCCGTCTTCAACATGATCCCGTTGCCGCCGTTCGATGGCGGTCGCGTGGCGGTCGGCTTGTTGCCGGACTTCCTCGCCAGGCCGCTGGCCCGGCTCGAGCGACAAGGCATGCTCATCTTCATCGCCCTTGTCTTCATCTTGCCGGTGCTGAGCGCGGAGCTTGGCCTGAAGCTGGATCCGGTGAGATGGCTGCTCGGCACACCCGTCGAATGGCTGATCGGGCTCATCCTTCGGCTTACCGGCTCGGACTAGAGCACATTCCGTCCGGCCGATTCCGGCCGGACGGAATATGCTCTAGGAACTCGATCGCCGCTTCGGTCCGCCGCCCGGCCAGACCGGGCCTCTTGCCAGATCAGGCCAGCCGGCCGGTGCCCCCGAAGCGGCGATCGCATCGGCGATGGCAACGGAGGAATCCCACTTCGCGGCAACGAAGCGCATGGCGCTGACCGCGCCGCCGGCATCGGACGCGAGATGCAGCATGGGCGGCACCATCTTTTGCGGGCGAATCAACTGGCTGCGTTCCATCGACCCATCGTCCGGCACCATCGGTGTGTCGGTGGGCCCGCCGGGCACCACGACATTGACGGTGATGCCGGAGCCCCTCAATTCTCCGGCCAAGCTGGTGCGCCACGCTTCCATGCCGGACTTGGCCGGGCCGTAGGGCGAAAAGCCGGGATTGAGCATCGTGAAGTAGCTGGTGGTGACGTTGATGATCCGCCCGAAACGCCGGGCGCGCATGCCGGGTACGGCGGCGCGGGCCATATGGAAAGGTCCCGACAGATTGACCGCCATGAAGCGGGCCCACAGTTCCGGCGTGATGTCCTCGATCTGCACGACGCGGCGCATGTGGTCTGCGCGCACCGTGGACATCCCCACCGCGGCATTGTTGACCAGGACATCGAGGCGGCCGAAACGCGCGATGGTGCGGTCGACGCTGTCGCGACACGAAGCGGGGTCCGACACGTCCATGGGCAGCGAGAGGGTGTGGTCGCCGCCGAGTTCGTCCTGAAGACGAAGGAGGCCCTCCCCGGACGTGTCGCATAGTGCCACCCGCATGCCGGCCCCGACAAAGGCGCGAGAGAGAGCCTGGCCGATACCGCCCGCGGCGCCGGTAAGAAGCGCGATGCGGCCGTCGAGGTCAGGCGAAGACATGGGGGTTGCCTTCCACGCGACCTAGGCGCTGCTTCTGCCCAGCCATCGGATCGTGAGATCGCCGCGCGGCCGGGCGCGACAAGCGAGGGTGAGGCCTGCCTTCAGCTGCACCGGGGTGAGGCAAGCGTCGTTGTGCGGCAGCAGGCTCACCTTGCCGTCGTCGAGCCGGCTGGTGCAGGTGCCGCAATTGCCGGTGGCGCAGGCATAGGGAAAGTCGATGCCGGCCGTGATCGCAGCTTCAAGCACGGTCTGATTGGCGGCGCATTCGATCGTCTGTTCGGTGTTCGCGATCTTGACGCGGTGCTTCTTGGCGGGGCGAGCCATGTGAGGCTCCTACGCCGGAGCTGCGGCATGCCGGCGCGATGGCGTCGTCCGCATCGAGCCGAATTGTGGATGGTACCAGGCGACCGAGGGAAACCGCACCAGCGCGTAGCCGTAGAGCGCCAGCCCGACCGCCGGCCGGTCGCCCACGACCCGAGTCGCATGGATATCGTGGTCGGCCATCGCCATGCCGTTGCCGGGTTCGACCATGACCTCGCCCACCTTAAGCACGGTGGCATGGCCCGGCTGGGTACCGGCGTCAGTGCGGCGAAAGAATTCAAGGTGCTCGCGGCCCGACACCGACGCATTGATGCACCAGATGCCATGGTCGTGCGGGGCGGCTTCCTTGCCCGGCAGTCCGATCGTGAGATAGAGGCCATGGCCGTCGCCATCCTCGACCAGCAGCGGATGGCTGCGGCCGCCCGCCACCGGCATGGCGAAGTCACTCGCCGGAAACAGCTCAACCCTGGCCGCCAGCGCCACCAGCTTGAGCTTCATGGCATGGAGCGCGGACGGCGTGATGCCTTCCTTCGAGGTGATGGCATGGACGTCGGCCAGCAGTTTCTCCGCGGCGCGCAAGCGCCTGGTCGCTACGGTCATTGAGGCGGTTCCCCCTCGGCCGCGCCCGTCGCGCCGGCCATCGCTACCGAGCTTACAGCCACGCCTGCGGTTTCTCCAGATTCAGCGAGTCAGGCC
The DNA here is from genome assembly GCA_005884705.1 of Alphaproteobacteria bacterium. Taxonomy (GTDB): domain Bacteria; phylum Pseudomonadota; class Alphaproteobacteria; order Reyranellales; family Reyranellaceae; genus Reyranella. The sequence goes on along the minus strand of VBAF01000078.1, from coordinate 3,637 downwards.
CCTGCCGGCCACGCGAGTTCAATCCGGCGCCCAGGGCCACGGCACCAACAGCGCCAGAGACGCCTCCTCAGCGAGTTGATGTCGTCTTTAGGGGGCGCTGGCGGGAGGATTGAAAACCCGGATCCAACGTTCTCCAACTCCCGCCGCACTGACCTTGGCTGTAGGCTAAGGCTCGGAGTTAGAAACGCCAGTTCTCGATCTGCGGCCTCAATTGGTTGCTTACTTGATCGCCAGCAGATCGACGTCGAAAATCAGCGTGGCATTGGGCGGAATGACGCCGCCGGCGCCGCGCTCTCCATAGCCGAGCTGCGGCGGAATGATCAGCGTTCGCTTGCCGCCGACCTTCATGGTGGCGACGCCCTCGTCCCAGCCGGCGATGACGCGCTTCATGCCGATGGGAAACTCGAAGGCCGAGCCGCGGTCGACGGAAGAATCGAATTTTTGCCCTTTCACGCCCCCTTCGGAGAGCCAGCCGGTGTAGTGCATGACACAAGTCTGGCCGCTTTTGGGACTCGCGCCCGTACCGACGGTCGTGTCGATGAATTTCAGGCCGGTCTCAGTCGTCATGGCTTTTCCTTGCGTTTGCGCGGCAGCCGGACGGGCGGCGGCGAGAGTTGCGGTCGCGATCATGACGCGGCGGGTCACTGGCATGTGGCGGATTTTCCTCGGAGAGGTCGCGTGCGGCGCCAGCGATACGAAACAATGGCGAGGAAGCCAACCCCGATCGCAGCGGCCCTCGGGATGAGGGCCGGAAACAACGATTTGAAACCGCGAGAGAATTTGGGGAATGGTGCCCAGGGGCGGCCTGCAACAAGTGGGCAAATTCAGAGGCTTGCAGCGAGAGGGCCGGAAACGTAAACGGCCCTCGAACCTGCCAAAATCGGATCCCCGACGGTTACGCTAGGAGGTTCTAATTGATAACAATCATATCCCGGCTGAACCGCGACAGCAGTTCGGCGCCGTCGCGGGTAACCAGCACGTTGTCGATGATGCGGGCGCCGAGCTTTTCCTCGCCCAGGAACACCGGCGGCTCGATGGTCACGACCATGCCTGCGCTAAGCGTATAAGTGCTGCCGCCAAACTGGTGGATCGGCTCGCCCCAGGTCGGCGGGAAGCCGGGCGCCAAGCCGTAGCCCGAGGTATGTACGCGGCCATGGTCGAGGCCGGCGGCGGCGATCACCTTTTTGGCCTCCTCGTGCGGCGCCACGGCCGGCACGCCGTCGCGGATCGCCGCGATCTGCGCGTCGCAGGCGCGGCGCACGATGTCCATCAGCTCGCGCATGCGCGGCGTCGGCGCCCCGATGCTGAACTGCCGGCCGATGGTCGAGGTGTAGCGCTTGTAAGCCGCTCCATACTCCACGCTGCCGAAATCGCCGCGCCGCAGCTTGCGCAGGGTAGGCGCACCATGGCTGTAGCTTGAGCGCTCGCCCGACACGATGTTGATCGGGCTCGCCGCAATGCTGCTGCCGTTGGCGAACAGGCTGGCATAGACGTCGCCCGCCAGATCCAGTTCCGTGCGGCCTTCCTTCAGGCCCGACGCGAAGCGGACCATAGCGAGATCGCCGATGCGGCTCGACTCGCGGATATAGGCGATCTCGGCCGGCGACTTCACCAGCGTTAGATCTTGGATCAGCGTATTGGGCTCGGCGACCAGCGCGATGCCCAGTACTTCCTTCAGGCGCAGATACTCGTGCGGATGCAGGTAATAGGCTGGCACCTCCATGCCGACGCGGCTCTTGCCAAGGCCGAGCGAGGACGCGATCTCGGCGAACTTGGCGATCGGATCCTCGGGCTCGGGCCCGCCAAAGGTTTCCAGCCGGTCGAACAGCGCGTCGTCCAGAAATTCGTTGCGCTCGCCCTCCCGCGTTAGCACGACGACAGGACCTGGTTTGGCGGAAAGCAGTACGCACTGGAATTCCTGGTAACTCTTGGCGTCCGAACCGGTCAGCCAGCGCATCGACACGGGATGGATGGCTACAAACCAGTCAAGGCCCGCACCGGCGATTGCCTGGCGAGCCCGTGCGCGGCGGCTGGCAAATTCATCGGCAGAAAAATCGTGTTTAGACATCGGCGCATGTGGCATGTTCGCGGCTGAGAGATCAACACAGCGGAGGCCTCATGTTTCGTTATCTCGGCAGCATTCTGACCGTTGCCGCACTGGCGTTGGGGTCCGCTGCATCGGCGAAAGCCGACGTCTTCGCCAACATCCTATCCAAGGGCGTGGTCCGCGTCGGCGTCTTCGCCGACGTGCCACCGTTCGGCTATCCCAACGCCAACCGCGAGCTCGAAGGTTTCGACATCGACTTGGCCAATATGGTGGCCAAGGCGCTGGGCGTGAAGCTCGAGCTGGTGACAGTGACGGCGCCCAACCGCATCCCTTACCTGCTGACCGACAAAATCGACATCGTGATCGCGCTCATGGGGCTCACCCCCGAGCGTGCCAAGTCCATCCTGTTCACCGCGCCCTACGTCAACACCTCGCTTGCGGTCTACGGCCCCAAGAGCATCGCCGTAACTTCGCCCGACGCCGTCGGCACCTACAAGATCAGCGCCGCCAAGGGCACATCAGAAGATCTCGCTATGTCGGGCGCCAATCCCAAGGCGATCATGATGCGCACCGAGGACAATGCCACGGCCGCCACTGCCTATCTCTCCGGCCAGGCCGACTTGATCGCAACCAACAGCCTGATCGCCGTCGAGCTCGCGAAGAAGAATTCCGGCAAGGAGTTCGACCTCAAGTTCATCCTCAAGCGCGCGCCCGGCCACATGGGTGTAAAGATGGGCGAGCACAATCTCGTGCGCTGGCTCGATTCCTTCGTGTTCTTCAGCACCTTCAACGGCGAGCTCGACCGCCTGCACCGCAAGTGGCTGAACGCGCCGATGGATCCCCTGCCATCCCTCTAGGAGCCTTTTCGAGCTTCGGATTCGCCAGCGTCGTCCTCCCAGGGGTGGCCTGCAACAAGTGCGATAATTCAAAGGCTTATAGCGAGAGGGCCGGAAACGTAAACGCCCCTTGAAGCTGCCAAGAAGAAGCCGGGACGATTTCCCGTCCCGGCTTCTCGCCCTGAGAGCGTCAGTGCTGTTGTTTGATCGCCGCTAGCATGGCTCTAGCGCATGCCGCGTAGGTCTGGCGCTTGATGGACCACGCTAGTCCCCCGCGCCTAGTTCCGAGCAGACTGTCGAGAAATGAGCCATCCCCGCGCTAGGCAGCATTCTTCGCCGGCTGTCGCATCACGACCGCCTCGTCCGGTACCGGCTTCTGCATCCTTAACGCGAGAGATGCGCCGCTCAGCCACTGCTCGCCTTCCAGATCCCCATTTGCGGCCTGCAGTGCGTAATCGTACGATCAAGGGCTCGGTAGCCTTGGGGACGCTCGGCGCCCGTGCGTACGAACCACCCGGATATTCGGGACAACATCAGAGATATTCGGGACAACATCAGAGGGAGAAACACATGTTGAAGAAGTTCCTGATCGCGTCGGCCGCCGGGCTGCTGCTGGCGGCGTGCCAACAGCAGCCCCAGATGGCTAGCCCGCCGCCTGCCGCGCCGTTGCCGCAGGCCTACGCCGTTTTCTTCGACACCGGTCAATCGGCGCTGTCACCCGAGGCGACCGCGACGGTTTCCCAGGCCGCCGCTG
>VBAF01000457.1 GCA_005884705.1 Alphaproteobacteria bacterium | reverse complement strand
CCGCCGAGGACGATCCGGTCGAGATCGTCACCTTGCGGCTGGAGGCCAACGGCGTGGTGCGGAAGGCGGAGCTCAAGGCACATCCCGAGGCGGGGCCGGATGCGACCGGCGCGATCGTGCGGCAACGCGAGGTCTGGATGCCGGAGGCCGGCGGCTTCGTCGCGACGCCGATCTACGCCCGCGAGCGGCTGCGGCCCGGCAACCGCTTCGCCGGGCCCGCGGTGGTCGAGCAGATGGACGCCACCACGCTGGTGCCGACCGGCATGACGGCGCGGGTCGACCGCTGGCTCAACCTGATCCTGGAGGCGGCATGAGCAACACCTACCACCTCATCCTGAGGAGCGAGCGCAGCGAGCGTCTCGAAGGATGGACCGCAAGCACGGTGCGTGTTGCCACCCTTCGAGACGCGGTCCTGCGGACCGCTCCTCAGGGTGAGGCTTGCGTGGCGGTGACGTGATGGGCGAGGCGCGCGCCATGAGCATAGATCCCATCACGGTCGAGGTGATCGGCGCGGCGATGGCGTCGATCGTCGAGGAGACCGGCGAGACGCTGATCCGCGCCTCGCACTCGACCAACATCAAGGAGCGGCGCGACTGCTCGACCGCGCTGTTCAACGCGCGTGGCGAGACGCTCTGCCAGGCCGAGCACATCCCGATCCATCTCGGCAGCTTCCTCGACCTGGTGCCGCACATCATGCGGCGCTATCCGACCCAGGACATCAGGCCGGGCGACGCCTTCATCGGCAACGACGCCTACGAGGGCGGCGGCACGCACCTGCCGGACATCGTTCTGGCCGAGCCGATCTTCGTCGACAACAGCCTGGTCGCCTGGACCGTGAACCTCGCGCACCATGCCGACTTCGTCGATCGCGGCCATGCCCATATTTACCAGGAGGGCCTGCGCATCCCGCCGGTGCGGCTCTATCGCGGCGGCGAGCTGCCGAGCTGCAGAAGGACGTGCAGGACCTGATCCTGCTCAATTGCCAGGTGCCCAAGGAGCGGCTGTCCGACCTGCGCGCGCAGATGGCGGCCAATCGGGCCGGCGTGCAGCGCTTCCAGGCACTGTGCGCCAAGTACGGCACCGCGATGGTGCTGTCGGCCGGCGAGGCGCTGATGGACTATGCCGAGCGCAAGATGCGGGCGGCGATCGCCGCGATTCCCGACGGCACCTGGCGGTTCGAGGATGTGTTCGACAACGAGGAGGTGCCCGAGCCCTTGCCGCTCGCCGTCGAGGTGACGGTGAGGGGCGATTCTCTGGCGCTCGCCTTCGAGGGTCCCGAGCAGCGGCGCGCCGGCATCAACATGACCTACACCGCACTGCTCGCGACCGCCTACTACGTCGTGAAGTCGGTGATGGACCCCAGCATCCTGCCCAATGCCGGGCTGGCGCGGCCACTCAGCGTCACCGCCCCGCTCGGCAGCATCCTCAATTGCATCGCGCCGGCCGCCGTCAACGGCCGCCTGCAGACCTGCCAGCGCGTGGCCGACATGATCCTGGGCGCGCTGGCTGAGGTCGTGCCGGAGCGGGTCATGGCCTGCTCAAATTCGGCCTGCACCGTCGCCTATTTCATCGGCAAGCGGCCGCCCACTGACCCCAATCCCGGTTCGACCTGGGTCTATCTCGAGACGATCGGCGGCGGCAGCGGCGCGCGCGCTCTCAAGGACGGGCTGGACGGCGTGCATGTCCACACCACCAACACCTCGAACCTGCCGGTCGAGGCGCTGGAGATCGAGTATCCGCTGGTCCTGATGCGCTACGAGCTGGTGGCCGACTCGGGCGGCGTCGGCCGCTATCGCGGCGGCATGGGGCTGCGGCGCGTCTATCAGGCGACGCATGACTGCCGCGTCCGCGTCGACCTGACGCGCCAGCATTCGCGGAGCTGGGGCCTGTTCGGCGGCGGCCCCGGCGCGCACGGCCGCGTCGAGGGTGGACCCGGCGTCGTGTTCGACGGCGACCAGGCGGTGCTGAAGGCGAGCCAATGGTTCGCCCTGGTGACTCCGGGCGCCGGCGGCTACGGCCCACCCGCCGGCCGCGATTCCGACGCGGTGGCGCGCGATCTCGCCGAGGGCGTGATCACCCCCGAGGCGGCACACGACGCCTACGGCCATGCCGCCGCGAGGGCCGCCTTGCAATCGAAGTCGTAGCCGAAGGCGCGCAGCCAGCTCGAGCTCGTCGGGCTCGATGATGCGGATCATGGATTTGCGGCGACCGTCTGAAGATGAAGCACGGACGCGGTGTCCGCGCGGATGCGTTCGCAGAGATCGGCATCGTCGATCAGCGATTGGCCCCATGACGGTATGATCTTCTTCAGCCGCATGCTCCAGTCCTCGGCCTTGAGCCGGTCGGCGAAGCAGCTTTCGAGCAGGCGGACCATGATCCAGGCGGCGGTCGACGCGCCCGGCGAGGCACCGAGCAGCGCGACCAGCGAGCCGTCGGCCGCTTTCACGATCTCGGTGCCGAACTCCAGGATGCCGGTGCGCTGCGGATCCTTCTTGATGATCTGCACGCGCTGGCCGGCCGCTTCGAGCCGCCAGTCCGATTCCTTCGCCGTCGGATAGAAGTCGCGCAGCGCGGCGAAGCGATCGGCGGAGGATTGCAGCACCTGGCCCATCAGGTAGCGGACCAGGCCGAGGTTGTCGCGCGCCACCGCCAGCAGCGGCAGCAGGTTCGACGGGCGGATCGACAGGGGAAGATCGAGCAGCGAGCCGTTCTTCAGGAACTTGGTCGAGAAGCCGGCATAGGGCCCGAACAGGACCGAGTGCCTGCCGTCGATGATGCGGGTGTCGAGATGCGGCACCGACATCGGCGGCGAGCCATGGGCCGCCATGCCGTAGACCTTGGCGGCATGGCGCCGGCTGACCGACGGCTCGTCGGTGCGCAGCCAGATGCCGCTCACCGGAAAGCCGGCATAGCCGTGCGCCTCCGGGATGCCCGACTTCTGCAACAACGGCAGGGCGCCGCCGCCCGCGCCGAGGAACACGAAACGGGCATCGATCGGCCGCGTCTCGCCGCTGTCCTCGTGCTTCACCGCCACGCGCCAGCCCCCGTCGGGCCGGCGACTGAGGCCGGTCACGCGCTGGCGGAAGTGGATGTCGAAGCCGTCCAGCGTCTTGAGATAGGCGATCAAGCTGCGTGTCAGCGCGCCGTAGTTCACGTCGGCGCCGGTGACCATGCGGGTCGCCGCGACCGATTGGCCGGCATCGCGCCCCTCCATGACCAGCGGCACCCATTCGGCGATTCGCGCGCGGTCCTCCGAATACTCCATGCCGCGATAGCAGTGATGCGCCGCCAGGGCGGCATGCCGCTTCCGGAGATAGGCGACTCGATCGGCGCCGTGCACGAAGCTCATGTGCGGCACCGGATGGATGAAGGAGTCCGGCGAGGCGATCGCGCCCTTGCGGATCAGGTAGGCCCAGAGCTGGCGCGACAGGTCGAACTCGACGTTCACCTCGAGCGCCTTGGCGATGTCGATGCCGCCGTCGGCGCGCATCGGCGTGTAGTTGAGCTCGCAGAGCGCGGCGTGGCCGGTGCCGGCATTGTTCCAGGCGTTGGAGCTTTCGAGGGCGGCATCCTCGAGCGTCTCGACGATCTCGACCTTGAGCGAGGGCTGCAGCTCCTTGAGAATCACCGCGAGCGTGGCGCTCATGATGCCGGCGCCGACCAGGACGGCATCCGCCGGTGGGCCTTGCTTGTCGCTCATGGCCGCTCCTTCCGCTTGAAGGGCACCGGCGCCCCCTTGTCGAGCACGACGTACAGCCGCCGCCACGGCGCATCGTCGATCAGCTTCCAGGCATGGCCGCTGCCGGCAGTGTCCTCGGCCAGCAGGATGTCGCCTGGCGCGATCGTGAAATGCTCGCCGTCGCGCGTGACGAAGTCGAGCGTGCCGCTCAGCGTCACCACGAGCTGACGCACCGGTGCATCGTGCCAGCTGACAGCTTGCCGCTCAAGAGATCGCCGTGCGGACCCGGCGCCATGTCGATCGTGCCCTCCTCGACATGTGAACAGTCGTCGTCCCCGGTCCACAATCGGATGCAGCGAATCATCGGGATGCCATGGTTTGACGACGCTAGAGCGGTTTCCGATCAGTTGGAAGCGCGCGCACTGGTAATACAGGTTACACAGGGCATATTCCGTCCGTCTGATTCCAGCCGGACGGAATATGCTCTAGGCGATGTCTGGTGAAGTCGCAATCGAGCAGGTGGTCATGAAATTCGGTGTCACGGTCGTTCCCAGCATCTCGGACTGGAAGCTGTTCCTCGATCTCGAGGCGATGGGCTACGACTGCGCCTGGGCAGCCGATTCGCAGATGCTCTATTCGGACGCCTATGCGGTGCTGGCGCTCGCTGCCGCCCACACCTCGCGCATCCGCCTCGGCACCGGCGTCGCGGTGGCGCCGACGCGGCTCGCGCCGGTGACCGCCCATTCGATCGCCAGCATCAACCAGCTCGCGCCGGGCCGCGTCTTCCTCGGCATCGGCACCGGCCACACCGCGATGCGGGTGATGGGCCAGGACCCGATGAAGGCGGGCGCCTTCCGCGAGTATCTGCGCGTGCTGCGCGCCCTGCTGCACGGCGAGGCGGTCGCGTACGAGTTGAACGGCGAGCGCCAGGAGATCCGCTTCCTGCATGGCGATCGCGGCTTCATCGACGTCGCCCATCCGGTGCCGATCTATGTCGCGGCCGACGGCCCGCTGGCGCTGAAGGCCGCTGGCGCCTTTGGCGACGGCCGCGTCTGCTCGCACAACCAGACCCGCGCCCGCCTGCAGAAGAGCCTGGAGACGATGCAGCAGGGCGCCTCGGCGGTCGGCCGCACCCTGCCCGACGACTTCCACACCGCCGCCCTCACTTACGCCTGCGTGCTGCGGCCGGGCGAAAGCCCGACCTCGGACCGGGTGATCGACACGATCGGGCCGATGGCGGCGGCGACGCTGCACTACTGGTGGGAGCTCTACCAGAAGGACGGCGACACCAGCACGGTCGCCCAGCGCTGCCGCAACCTGTGGGACGAGTACCTCGCCTTCACCGAGACGATGGAAACGCCGCTCGCCCGGCGCTACCAGCAGGTCCATTTCGGCCATTGCGCCTTCCTGCCGCCCGAGGAGCGCCGCTTCATCACCGAGGACCTGATCCGCGCCACCGGCGGGCTGGTCGGCACGCCGGACGAGATCATCGCCAGCTCCCGCCTGGGCGCCGGTCGGCCATTTGTGCAACAGCCGGCAAAAATCCGCCGATTTTTATCTTCTGCTTAGCCCAAAATCCGTTGGCGCGAGTCACGGACCATCGCCGCGGCGCGCCCGGCGTCGAAGTCGAGCAGCTTGCCGCCCTGCATGCGAAGCTTGCCGTCGACCATCACGGTGTCGATGTCGCGCGGGCTGGTCTGCAGCAGGACGTGCGCGCAGGGATCGTCGACGATCGAATCGCCGAACGGGCCCTTGGCGATCAGCACGATGTCGGCGCGCTTGCCGGGCGCCAGCGAGCCGATCCGGTCGTCCATGCCGAGCACGCGTGCCGCGCCGATGGTCGCGGCCTCGATCAGCTTGCGCGGCGTCAGCAGCGGCATGCCCGGCCGCACCGCCGGCCGGCGGCCGGGCACGGTCGAGAAGCTGCGCTCCATCGCGCCGTCGAGGAAGCCCTGGACGTTGAACATGACCCTGAGCTGGCCCAGCGTATCCGAGGCAATCGAGCAGGGAATGTCGCAGCCGAACACCACGTCGACGCCGCGCTCCATCGCGCGCCGCACCACGTCGGCCGGCGTCCCTTGCGTGTCGGCGGTCGGCGTGAAGCAGAGCGGCATGCGCGCGCGGGCCATCGCCTCGAGCTCGGGATTGCTGATCAGGTTGCCGTGGATCACCAGCAGGTCGGGCCCGAGCAGGCCGGCGGCGTTGAGCTTGTCGATCGTGCCGGCCTCGTTGACGTGGATGCAGCTCGGCGCCTTGAGC
>VBAF01000456.1 GCA_005884705.1 Alphaproteobacteria bacterium | reverse complement strand
GACGCACAAGGTGCGGATCGTGCCGTGGCCAGTGAAGGGCCATCGTCCGCTCGATCCCGGCACCGGCGACGAGGCCGGCACGACCGAGGGCGTCTTCGCCTGCGCCTGGAAGGGCAACGAGCTGCGCGGCGTCAACCAGGCGGTCGGCGGTGACTATGTGCTGGGCCATCGCGACGCGCCGGGCCACGTCCATCTCTGGCATTGCAACTACCATCCCGACGGCGGCCAGTTCTTCTGGCCGCTCGACGGCCAGCCGTTCGTCGTGCCCGCCGGACCGCCGGGCGAGGATCCGACGCCCGAGAAGTTCGTCGCCTTCTGGTCCGATGGCAGCTTCGGCATCTATCTCCATCCCGACATCTGGCACGAGGGCCCGTTCCCGACCGCCGAGTCCGGCCGCTACTTCGACAAGCAGGGCAGGGTGCATGGCCGCGTGAGCTGCGATCTCAAATCCGAGCTCGGGCTGATGCTGAACGTGCCGCTGCCGACCACGCTCGATCGGTGAAAGCGCGCGGCATCGGCGCCGAGCTGCGCCGCCTCGAGGATGCGCGGCTGCTCACCGGTCGCGGCTGCTACTCCGACGATTTCACCCTGCCCGGCGCGGCGTCCGGCACCGTTCTGCGTTCGCCGCATCCGCATGCCCGCATCGTGTCGATCGACACGGCGCGCGCGTCGAAGATGCCGGGCGTGCTGCTGATCCTGACCGGCGCCGACGTCGTGGCCGAAGGGCTGAAGCCCGTGCCGCATATCCCGCAGGCGATGAGCCCGCCCGACATCGCGCTCTACAACCTCGACGGCTCGGACCTCCTGCTCGAACGGCCGATGATCCTCGCCACCGAAACGACGCGGCACGTCGGAGAGGGCATCGCCTTCATCGTCGCCGAGACGGTGGCTGAGGCCAAGGATGCGGCCGAAGCGATCGAGGTCGTCTATGCGCCGCTGCCGCGGATCTCCGACATCGCCGTCGACGCCCGCGTCGGCAACCCGCCGGCGACGCGCGCGGGTTTTGCCGAAGCCGAGCACGTGGTGCGGCTCGAGACGCACATCCAGCGCGTCACCGGCGTGCCGATGGAGCCGCGCGCCGCGCTGGGCGCCTGGGATCCGGCGACCGAACGCTACACGCTCCATGCCGGCGGCGGTGCGATCGTGCGGCCGAAGAAGGAGCTCGCCATCATCCTGGGCGTCGAGCCCGAGCAGGTGCGGGTGATCGCCAAGGAGGTCGGCGGCAACTTCGGCACCCGCAACTACCTCTATCCCGAGTACGTGCTGGTCGCCTGGGCGTCGAAGAAGATCGGCCGGCCGGTCAAATGGACCTGCGAGCGCGGCGAGGCCTTCGCGTCGGACTATGCCGGCCGCGACCTCAAGGTCGAAGTCGAGCTCGCCTTGTCGGCCGACGGGCGCTTCCTCGGCCTGCATTCGACCAACACCAGCGACCTCGGCGCCTATACCGCGTCGTTCATCCCGCTGACCAAGGGCACGCAGCTGATGACCAGCCTCTACCGGCTGCCGGCCGTGGCGCGGGCGCGCGCCGTGCTCAGCAACACGGTCTGCACCGCGCCCTATCGCAGCGCCGGCCGGCCGGAGACCATGTTCGTGATCGAGCGGCTGATCGACATGGCAGCCCGCGAGCTCGGCATCGACCGGGTCGAGCTGCGCCGCCGCAACCTGATCACCACGCTGCCGCATCGCAACGCCTTCGGCATCACCTACGACAGCGGCGATTACGTCGGCGCGCTCGATGCCGTCGTGAAGCTTGCCGACTGGACCGGCTATGCCGAGCGACAGAAGCACTCCGCCGCGCGCGGCCTGAAGCGCGGACTGGGCCTGGGCGGCTATGTCGAATCGCAGAGCGGCGCGCCGCTGGAGCGGGCCGAGGTGACGGTGCGCGGCGACGGCACGGTCGAAGTCGTGATCGGCACGCTGTCGTCGGGCCAGGGGCACGCCACCAGTTTCGCGCAACTGGTCGAGGAATGGCTCGGCATCGCCGCCGACAAGGTCGTCATCGAGACCAGCGACAGCGATCGCGTGAGCGTCGGTGGCGGATCGCATTCCGGCCGCTCGATGCGGCAGGCCGGCACGACGATCCACAAGGCCGCGCTGGGCATCATCGCCCAAGGCACAAAGCTCGCGGCCGAGCAGCTCGAGGCCAGCGAGGCCGACATCGCCTTCGCCGACGGGCGCTTCACGGTGACCGGCACGGACCGCAGCGTCGCGCTGATCGAGCTCGCCGCGGCACACGGGCCGATCGCCGATGCCGGTGACGTCAACAGCCGGGTCGGCTCCTATCCCTACGGCTGGCATGTCTGCGAGGTCGAGATCGATCCCGAGACCGGCGTGGTGCGGCTCGACCGCTATACCACCATCGACGATGTCGGCCGGGCGGTGAACCCGCTGATCCTGCACGGCCAGACCCATGGCGGCATCGCCCAGGGTGCCGGCCAGGCGCTGATGGAACGGATGGTCTATGACGACGGCCAGCTCGTGACCGGCTCGTTCATGGACTACGCCCTGCCGCGAGCCGCCGATTTCCCGGGTTTCGCGACCGCCCTCTCCGAAGTGCCGTCGACCACCCATCCGCTCGGCTTGCGCGGCGGCGGCGAGGGCGGCATCACGCCGGCGCTAGGGGTGATCGTGAACGCCGTGGTCGATGGGCTGGCCGAATACGGCGTCACGCGGAACGGGCCTGGCGGGCGATCCGGGGCTTGCCGAATAGATAAGTAGCGTCCTATCTTTCTGGGATGACGACCGACCGCCACACCGAATTCGGCCTTCTCGTCGCCCGCCTGTCGCGGCGGCTGCGCCAGGCAGTCGATGCCGAGATGCGCCTGATCGGCCTCACCGAGGCAACGTGGCGTCCGCTGATCTATCTCCGCTCGCTGGGCGACGGCGTGCGCCAGAAGGAACTCGCGACGGCGATGTCGATCGAGGGCCCGTCGCTGGTCCGCCTGCTCGACAGCCTCGAGCGGCGCGGCTTCATCGAGCGGCGCGAGGACGAGAACGACCGCCGCGCCCGCGGCATCCATTTGACGCGCGGCGGCCGCGATCTCGCAGGGCGCGCGGCCCGCATCGGCAACGGCCTGCAAACCCGGCTGCTGGCGGGCGTGCCGACGGCCGACCTGGAAATCTGCGAGAGGGTGCTTGAGACCCTCGAACGTGAACTCGAAGAGCCGTCGCAGGCGGCGGAAGAACCATCGAAGAGGAGGAAGCGATGAACCAGATCGTCGTGAACGAGCCCAACCGCTGGCGCCTCGACTCTCCCGGCGCCGCCGGCTGGCCGCGCAGCGCTCGCCCCGATGCGGCCAAGAAATACTTCATGGTCTCGGCCGACGGCCACGCCAACGAGCCGGCCACTCTCTGGGTCGAGCGCATCGACGCGCAGTACAAGGACCGCCTGCCGCGGGTGATCACCGACAAGGACGGCGTGCAATGGCGGGTCAGCGAAGGCCATCGTCCCGACCGGCTGCGTCTCTCGACGCTCGAAGGCGAGGACATGGCGCGCAACAAGGCGGGCGCCGAGCCGCTCGGCCGGCTGGCCGACCACGATCTCGACGGCATCGACGTCGAGCTGATCTTCCCCAACAAGGGTCTCGCGATGTGGGCGACGCCCGACCCGCAATTCGCCATGGCGCAGTGCCGCGTCTGGAACGACTGGGCGTGGGAGCAGTTCGGCGCCCACCAAGACCGCATGATCCCGGCCGGCGCGCTCGCGACCGCCGATCTCGAAGGCTCGATCGCCGAGGTGCAGCGGCTGGCCAGGCTCGGTTTCAAGTGCCTGACGCTGCCGTGCAAGCCGGTGTGGGGCGCCCATGACAGCGCCCATGTGAACTACAACCTGCCGCACTTCGATCCATTGTGGGCGGCGATCACCGACGCCAACCTGCCGATCACCTTCCACGTCTCGACCGGCCGCGATCCGCGCGCGGCGCGCGGCAATGGCGGCGCGGTGGTGAACTACGTCTCGCACTCGCTGTCGCCGACCATCGAGCCGGTGGCGAACCTCTGCGCCTCCGGCGTGCTCGAGCGCTTCCCGACCCTGCGCTTCGCGACCATCGAGGCCGGCATCGGCTGGGTGCCGTGGCTGCTCGACGCGATGGACGAGGCCTACAAGAAGCATCACTTCTGGGTCCGGCCCAAGCTCAAGCAGCTGCCGAGCGAGTACTACCGCCAGCATGGCTTCTCCTCCTTCCAGGAGGACAGCGCCGGCCTCGATCTGTGCGAGAGCCACGGCCTCACCGGAAATTTCATGTGGGCCAACGACTACCCGCATCACGAGGGCACCTGGCCGCATTCGGCCGAGGCGATCGAGCGCACCATGGGCGGGATCTCGGACCCGACGCGGGCGAAGATCCTCGGCCTGAACGCGGCCCGCTTCCTCGGCCTCGAGGTGCCGGCGAAGTACCGCGCATGAGCGAACGCAGTCTTCGCGGCAAAGTCGCGGTCGTGGGCGTCGGCGAGACGACCTACTGGCGGCATGGCAAGTCGCCGCATTCGGAGTTCAAGCTGGCCCTTATGGCGATCCTCGCCGCCTGCGAGGATGCCGGAATCGACCCGCGCCACATCGACGGCTTTGCCTCCTACTCCAACGACCGCAACGAGCCGTCGCGCCTTGCCGCGGCGCTCGCCCTGCCGGCGCTGCGCTTTTCCAACATGAACTGGGGCGGCGGCGGCGGCGGCGGCTCGGCCGCGGTCGGCAATGCGGCCGCGGCGGTCGCCTGCGGCATGGCCGACTGCGTCGTGGTGTTCCGCGCGCTGGCTCAAGGCCAGTTCCAGCGCTTTGGCGCCGCGCCGCCCGGCGGCACCGCGTCTGGCGAGAACGCCTTCAACGCGCCCTACGGCGTGATGTCGCCGGCCCAGCGCTACGCCATGCGGGCAATGCGCTTCCTGCACGAGAACAAGATCGCGCCATCGGCGCAGCGGGCGATCGCGCTGGCCTCCTATCACCATGCGCAGGCCAACCCGCGCGCGGAGATGCATGGCCGTCCGCTCACCGAGGAGGCCTACGATTCCTCGCGCTGGATCGTCGAGCCGTGGCGGCTGTTCGATTGCTGCCAGGAGAATGATGGCGCGGCGGCGCTGATCCTGGTGTCGGCCGAGCAGGCGAGGGACTTCAGGCACAAGCCCGCCTATCTGCTCGGTTCGGCGCAAGGCTCCGAACACCGCAATGGCGCGCGGGTGCACAACGCGCCGCTTTATGTGACCTCGAGCTTCACCACGGTCGCGCCGCAGCTCTACGGCATGGCTAAGGTAAAGCCGTCGGATGTCGATGTCGTGCAGAGCTACGAGAACTTCACCGGCGGCGTGCTGATGAGCCTGGTCGAGCACGGCTTCTTCACTGCCGAGGCCGCGAACGACTTCCTGAAGCCGGACAATCTCGTGGCGCCCACCGGCAAGCTGCCGCTCAACACGTCGGGCGGCAACCTGGCCGAATGCTACATGCACGGGCTCGAGCTGCAGGTCGAGGCGGTGCGCCAGCTGCGTGGCCAGTCGACCTCACAGGTGCCGAAGGCCGATGTCTCGATGGTGATCTCGGGCCCGATGGTGACGCCGGTCTCGAGCATGATCCTGGGCTCGGAGGCGACGCTATGAGCTACCTGCCGAAGGGGCTGCCGTCACCGGTGCCGGAGAACGACGGCATCGACAAGCCGTATTGGGAGGGCACCCGCCGCGCCGGAATGGATCTGCCACAAGTGCCTGTCCTTCGACCTCGACTGGCACAAGGTGTCGGGCAAGGGCCGCATCTACAGCTGGGAGCGGCCGTGGCATCCGGTGCATCCGGCGCTCAAGGGCCACGGACCCTATGTCGTCGTGCTGGTCGAGCTGCCCGATGCCGGCAACGTCCGCATGCTCGGCAACCTGCTCGGCGATCCGCAGCAGGAAGTGAAGATCGGCGCCGAGGTGCAGGCCGTGTTCGAGCCGCACGACGAGGCTCAGCCGCCCTTTACCCTGGTACAGTGGAAGCTGGCATAGTCGGCGCTGCCGGCTCGGGCGGGCATGACTTAATCTCCTTTGAGCGGTTTCCTGCGCCCGCCCACAGTGGCCGCGAAGGAGACTTCGCATGGCAAGAGACAAGGTCTGCGTCGTAATCGGCGCCGGGGACGCGACCGGCGGCGCGATCGCCCGCCGCTTCGCGCGCGAAGGCTATACCGCCGTCGTGACGCGCCGCCATGCCGACAAGCTGCAGCCGCTGGTGGCGAGCATCGCGAGCGCCGGCGGCAAGGTCCATCCGTTCGGTTCCGACGCGCGCGACGAGGAGCAGGTCGTCGCGCTGTTCCAGCAGATCGAGACCGAGATCGGCGACGTCGAGGTCTTCGTCTTCAACCCGCACGCGTCTATCGCAAGGTCTGGGAGATGACCGCCTTCGCGGGCTTTTTGACGGCGCGCGAGGCGGCCATGGCGATGGTGCCGCGCGGTAGGGGCACCATGTTGTTCACCGGCGCCACGGCATCGCTGCGCGGCGGCCGCGGCTTCTCGGCCTTTGCCGGCGGCAAGCACGCGGTGCGGGCGCTGGCCCAGTCGATGGCGCGCGAGCTCGGGCCGCACAACATCCACGTCGCGCATGTCGTGATCGACGGCGCCATCGACACCGAGTGGATCAAGCAGAATTTCCCGGAGCGCTACAATTCCGGTCCAGACGCCATCCTCGATCCCGACCACATCGCCGAAACCTACTGGCAGCTTCACCGCCAGCCGAGGAGCGCCTGGACCTTCGAGATGGACCTCAGGCCGTGGAAGGAGA
>VBAF01000455.1 GCA_005884705.1 Alphaproteobacteria bacterium | reverse complement strand
CCGCAGCGCCAGCGCCGCATGCAGGACCTTGTAGATGTTGATCGAGGTGGTGTCGGTGACCACGGTCTCGCCCGGCTGAGCCCCGATCAGGCGGCCGATCCTGTCGCCCAGCGTGGCGGTCAAGGTGAACCAGCCGGCGTCGTTCCAGCTTCGGATCAAACCTTCGCCCCATTCGTGGCGCGCCGCTTGATCAAGCTCCGCGAAGACCGCCTTCGGCGGCGGCCCCAGGGAATTGCCGTCGAGATAGATCACGCCCTCGGGCAACGCGAACCGCGCGCGCAGGGCCCGCAGCGGATCGGCCGCGTCGAGGGCCGCGATATCGATCATTTCATCCAGGGCGGCAGCGGCAGGTTCTTCTCGCGCAGGAAGGCGGGATTGAAGAGCTTCGACTGATAGCGCTGGCCGCCGTCGGCCAGGATGGTGACGATCACCTTGCCCGGTCCGAGCTCCCTGGCGAGCCGCATGGCGCCTACGATGTTGATCGCCGTCGAGCCGCCCAGCACCAGGCCTTCGTGCTCGATCAGGTCGAACAGGACGGGCAGGGCCTCCTCGTCGGTGATCTGGTAGGCGGTGTCGATGACCACACCCTCGAGGTTCTTGGTCACGCGCCCCTGGCCGATGCCCTCGGTGATCGAATTGCCTTCGGCTTTCAGTTCGCCCTTGGTCTTCCAGCTGAACAGGGCCGAGCCCATCGGGTCGCTGATCGCGATGCGAATCGCCGGATTGCGTTCCTTCAGCGCCAGCGAGACACCGGCCAGCGTGCCGCCGCTGCCGACCGAGCAGGTGAAGCCCGCCACCTTGCCGCCGGTCTGCTCCCAGATCTCCCGGCCGGTCGTGCGGTAGTGGCCGTCGCGGTTGGCGACGTTGTCGAACTGGTTGGCCCAGATCGCGCCATTGGGTTCCTTGGCCGCGATTTCCTTGGCGAGCGTCTCCGAGTACCGCACGTACTGGCCGGGGTTGGAGTAGGGCAGGGCCGGCACCAGGCGCAGGTCGGCGCCGCACAGGCGCAGCATGTCCTTCTTCTCCTGGCTCTGCGTCTCGGGCATCACGATCACCGAGCGATAGCCGCGCGCATTGGCGACCAGGGCGATGCCGATGCCGGTGTTGCCGGCGGTACCCTCAACGATCACGCCGCCGGGCCGAAGCGTTCCGCGCTTCTCCGCATCCTCGATGATGGCGAGGGCAGCGCGATCCTTCACCGAGCCGCCGGGATTGAGGAACTCCGCCTTGCCGTAGATCTCGCAGCCGGTCGCTGCGGACGCAGCCTTGAGCTTGATGAGCGGCGTGTTGCCGATGCTGTCGATGAAACCCGACCGGACGTTCATATCACTCTCGCTCCGTGCCCCGCGCTCGCTCCCGGCCGGACGGTAGCGCAAAGCGTCGCGCTAGCGCCAGCGCTTGCGGACCTCGTCGCGGTGCAGTGCGAGCCACAGCAGCGCGATCACGCCTACGGCATTGTCGACCTCGTTGCGCCCGACCATGGCCTGGGCCTCGGCGAAGGGGATGACCTTGACCAGGATGTCCTCGTGCTCGTCGGCAAGACCGAACACCCCGCCGGCCTTGGAGGCATCGATGCGACCGAGAAAGATCCGGCACGATTCGGAGCAGGCGCCCGGCGTCAGCATCACGCTCTGGATGGGCAGCAACTCGCCCACCTCGAGCCCGGCTTCCTCGACGACCTCGCGGCGGATCATCTGCTCGGCCGTCTCCTTGTCCTCGATGATTCCGGCGACCGCCTCCCAGGTCCAGGGATGGTGGCCGGCCACATAGGCGCCGGCGCGGAACTGGCGGATCAGCACCACCTCGTCGCGTTGCGGATCGTAGAGCAGCGCCGCGCCGGCCTGGCCGCGCTCGAACACCTCGCGGCTGATGATGCCGCTCATGCCGCCCTTGTGCAGCGTGTGCCGGAAGAAATAACGGACGACCTTGAAGTAGCCCTCGAAGGCAACCTCCTGGCGGACCAGCGCCGCCGTCTCCTGGCTCATCACGCGGCTCCGTCGTAGGCCTTTTGCAGGGCAGCGATGTCGAGCTTCTTCATCTGCAGCATCGCCTTCATGGCGCGCTCGGACTTCGCCGACACGCCGGCCTTGTACATCTCCTGCAATGCCTTCGGGACGATTTGCCAGGACAGGCCATATTTGTCCTTCAGCCAGCCGCATTGCCGGGCCTGCGGATCGCCGCCGGCGCCGAGCTTCTCCCAATAGTGGTCGATCTCGGCCTGGCTGTCGCAGTTGACCACCAGGGAGATCGCCTCGTTGAACTTGAAGAGCGGCCCGCCGTTCAGCCCGGTGAACTCCTGCCCGTCGAGCACGAAATTCACGGTCATCACCGAACCTGCCGGCCGGCCATGGATCTCGAAGCCTTCCTTGCCGAAGCGCGTGATCGCGCCCATCCGGGAATTCTTGAAGATCGAGACATAGAACCTGGCGGCTTCCTCCCCGTTACCGTCGAACCACAGGCAGGGGCTGATCTTCTGCACGTCGGCCATGACGACCTCCTCAAAGAGCTACGGCGCGTCCGGAAAGAACGCGCCGTAGTCGATGGTGGCTCCGGAGGCAGGGATCGAACCTGCGACCCGGCGATTAACAGTCGCCTGCTCTACCGCTGAGCTACTCCGGAAAAATTCTGTGGCCCGGCCGGCGGTAAGGCGGCCTGCAAGGCGGCGTCTTGTGGCAGAGCGGTCCCCGGGAGGCAAGTGCACAATGCGCGGCCGCCCGCGTGGAGGCCTGGGCCGGAATCGAACCGGCATTGACGGATTTGCAGTCCGCTACATAGCCACTCTGCCACCAGGCCGGCGCGAGGAACGGCGGTGCTATACGCATGGCGTGCAGGAACGGTCAAGCGCAGGGCGCGACGCCGCGGCCTTTGACGCTGTTGGGCGACGCTGCCTATAAACACCCAACATTTTGGGGTCAGACTTGATGACGGACTTCGCGCTCGCACGTCGCAACATGATCGACGGCCAGCTCAGGCCCAACCGTGTCACCAATGCTCAATTGCT
>VBAF01000454.1 GCA_005884705.1 Alphaproteobacteria bacterium | reverse complement strand
GTCGAGGCGTTCGGCGCGGTCGCGCGGGTGACGCAGCGGCTCGGTGCCGGCGCGCCGCTCGACGCGGTGATCCGCGCCGGCCTGCAGGAGCTGGCGCGATGAACGCCCAGCCCGATCGCCTCGTCACCGGCAAGCGCGCCGAAGAGGATGCCGCCGAGCTCGCGCTGCGGCCGCAGTCGCTCGACGACTTCATCGGCCAGAAACAGGTGCGCGAGAACCTCAAGATCTTCATCGCCGCCGCCAAGTCGCGCGGCGAGGCGCTCGACCACGTGCTGTTCCACGGGCCGCCCGGCCTCGGCAAGACGACGCTCGCCCAGATCGTGGCGCGCGAGATGGGCGTGGGCTTCCGCATGACCTCGGGTCCGGTGATCCAGAAGGCGGGCGATCTCGCCGCCCAGCTCACCAACCTGCAGCCGCACGACGTGCTGTTCATCGACGAGATCCATCGCCTCAATCCGGCGATCGAGGAGATCCTCTATCCGGCGATGGAGGACTTCCAGCTCGACCTGATGATCGGCGAGGGACCGGCTGCGCGCTCGGTGCGGATCGAGCTGCCGCCCTTCACCCTGGTCGGCGCGACCACGCGGTCGGGCCTGATGACGCGGCCGTTGCGCGAGCGCTTCGGCATCCCGCTGCGCCTGGTGTTCTACGAGCCGGCCGAGCTCGAGACGATCGTCCATCGCGCCGCGCGCGTGCTGAAGATGGACATGGCGAAGGACGGCGGTGCCGAGATCGCCAAGCGCTCGCGCGGCACGCCGCGCGTCGCCAACCGGCTGCTGCGCCGGGTCCGCGACTTCGCGGCTGTCGGCGGCCACACGGTCGTCGACGCCGAGGCGGCCGACGCGGCACTGACGCGGCTCGAGGTCGACGACCGCGGCCTCGATGCGATGGACCGCCGCTATCTCGCCTGCATCGCCGAGAATTACGGCGGCGGGCCGGTCGGCGTCGAGACGCTGGCCGCGGCGCTCAGCGAGCAGCGCGACGTGATCGAGGACGTGATCGAGCCCTACCTGATGCAGCTCGGCCTGCTGATGCGCACGCCGCGCGGACGGCTCCTGTCGGAAGGCGGCTATCGCCATCTCGGCCGGCCGGTCCCGCAGGAGCAGAAGCAGCAACTCGACCTGCTGGCGGGCGGGCAGGACGAGGCGTGAAGACGTCGGCCGCGCAACCGACCACCGGCCGCATCGAGGACGGCCGCCATGTCCTGCCGTTGAGGATTTACTACGAGGACACCGACGCCCAGGGCATCGTCTATTACGCCAACTGGCTGCGGTTCCTCGAGCGCGGCCGCACCGAGCTGCTGCGCCTGCTCGGGCTCGAGCACAGCGCCGTGCGCGCCGAGAGCGGCATCAACTGGGTGGTCCGCCGCTGCACCATCGACTATCTGAAGCCCGCGCGACTCGACGAGACCATCGACATTGTCACCGGCTGTGGAGAACTGCGCGGCGCCTCGCTGGCCATGATCCAGGAGGCGCGCCGCGATGGCGAGCTGCTGGTCCGCGCCGAGCTGCTGGTCGCCTGCATGGGCGAGGGCGGACGGCCGGCGCGGCTGCCGGCGCCGGCGCGCGCCGCCCTCGAACGGGTGGCGATCGCCAGCGACTCGCCCCGGTCACGCCATATTCGGATATAAGGCTTCAACCTTGGAGAACTAAACAATGGACGCCTTTGCGCAGGTCGCCGGTACCCCCCTCGGCGGCAGCACCCCCCCGATCGACATGTCGGTCTATGGCCTGTTCATGCAGGCCGACTGGATCGTGAAGGCGGTGATGATCGCCTTGCTGCTGGCCTCGTTCTGGTCGTGGGCGATCATCTTCGAAAAGATCATCCGGCTGCGCGCCTTGAAGAGAAGCGCGCAGGCCTTCGAGGACACCTTCTGGTCCGGCGTCTCGCTGGAGGATCTCTATGACCGGGTCGGTGCGAAACCGGACGATCCGATGTCGAGCATCTTCTCCGCCGCCATGCGCGAATGGCGCCGCTCGGTGTCCAAGGGCCTGGCGGCGACCGCCACGGCGCGCTCGGCGCTGCGCCAGCGCATCGAGCAGGTGATGGGCGTCACCATCCAGCGCGAGATGGAGGCGATCGAGAAGCGGTTGGGCTTCCTCGCCACGGTCGGCGCCAACGCCACCTTCGTCGGCCTGTTCGGCACGGTGTGGGGCATCATGAACAGCTTCGGCCACATCGCGGTGTCGAAGAACACCTCGCTCGCCGTCGTGGCGCCCGGCATCTCCGAGGCGCTGTTCGCCACCGCGATCGGCCTGGTCGCCGCCATTCCCGCGGCCGGCGCCTACAACATCCTGTCGGGCCAGGTGCAGCGCTACGCCCTGCAGCTCGACGCCTTCGCCGGTGAGTTCATCACCATCCTGTCGCGCCAGCTCGAGGAGCAGAGCTGATGGCCGGCATCATCCCCGCGCCCGGCATGAGCGGCGGCCGCTTCCGCCGCCGCCGCTTCGCGCCGATCGCCGACATCAACGTGACGCCGCTGGTCGACGTCATGCTGGTGCTGCTGATCATCTTCATGATCACCGCGCCCTTGCTGCAGGTCGGCGTGCCGGTCGACCTGCCCAAGACCAGCGCCCAGCAGGTCGGCGGCAAGGACGAGCCGCTGGTCGTCTCGGTCAACGCCAAGGACGAGGTGTTCCTCGGCGAGACCAAGTACGAGCTGGCCGAGCTCGCCGCCAAGCTCAAGGCGGTCTACGGCGAGAAGCCCGACCAGCGCGTCTTCATCCGCGGCGACAAGGCGATCAACTACGGCCGCATGATGGAAGTGATGGGCGTGGTGATCGACTCGGGCTTCCGCCAGCTCGGCCTGCTCGGCGAGCAGGCGACGGGCGCTCCCGCCGGAACATCCGCACCGGCCGGCAAGCCGGCGACTCCGGCCCCGGCTCCCGCTCCCGCGCCGCGTCGGTGAGCGATGGCCGGTCGCCGTCCCTCCAGCATCGAGATGCGCACGCCGGCGATTCTGTCGGCCGGCGTGCATGTCGTGGCGATGGTGGCGGCGATCGTGAACTTCAATTTCTTCAGCAAGCCGCCGATCGAGCCCGAGCC
>VBAF01000434.1 GCA_005884705.1 Alphaproteobacteria bacterium | reverse complement strand
CTTCAACGGGGTGATCTCGGGCTTCGGGGTGCCGGGCAGCATCGATCTCACCGACATTGCCTACGGCTCGGGGACGACGGTCGGCTACAACAATACCAGCGGGACCCTCATCGTGAGCGACGGTCTGCACACGGCGACGCTCCACCTGCTGGGGCAATACGTTGCCGCCAATTTCGCCATCCAAAGCGACGGCAATGGCGGAACGCTGGTGACCGACCCGCCGGTCTCCGACCAGTCGTTGCTGGCCCCGCCCCATCACTGAAGGATCGTCTGGAGACGAGCGGCCGTCAGGCCAGCCACTGCACCAGGACGAGCGCCAACGCGGCGGCGGCGAGGCCAATCACGGCCAGCTTCGCCCGCATGCCCGACAGACGGGCGTTGTCGTTCGCGGCACGGCCGAGCCGCACGACCCGCGGCATCGGCTTCGGCTTCTGGGCGACCGCCCAGGGAAGCGCCCGACGGGAGCCGTACGTCGACCTCGCCACGGCCGCCTATCCCCGCAGGTGCAGCGGCTTGTAGGGCCGCTCGGTCTGCCCGCTGTACATCTGGCGCGGCCGGCCGATCTTCTGGTCGGGATCCTCGATCATCTCGTTCCACTGCGAGATCCAGCCGACCGTGCGCGCGACGGCGAACAGCACGGTGAACATCGAGGTCGGGATGCCGATCGCCCGGAAGATGATGCCCGAATAGAAGTCGACGTTCGGGTAGAGCTTCTTGGAGACGAAGTAGTCGTCCTTGAGCGCGATCTGCTCCATCTCCATGGCGAGCTCGAGCAGCGGATCGTGGGTGATGCCGAGCGAGGTCAGCACCTCGTGGCAGGTCTGGCGCATCACCTTGGCGCGCGGATCGTAGTTCTTGTAGACGCGATGGCCGAAGCCCATCAGCCGGGTGTGGTCCTGCTTGTCCTTCACGCGGCTCAGGAAGCCCGGGATGTTCTGCTTGCCGCCGATCTCGTTCAGCATGTTGATGACGGCCTCGTTGGCGCCGCCGTGGCTCGGGCCCCACAGTGAGGCGATGCCGGCGGCGATGCAGGCGAACGGGTTGGCGCCCGAGGAGCCGGCGAGGCGGACGGTCGAGGTCGAGGCGTTCTGCTCGTGGTCGGCATGGAGCATCAGGATGCGGTCCATCGCCTTCTCGACGATCGGGTTGACGACGTAGTCCTCGGCCGGGACCGAGAACATCATCTTCAGGAAGTTGCCCGAGTAGGAGAGCGAGTTGCTCGGATAGACGAACGGCTGGCCGACCGAGTACTTGTAAGCCATGGCGGCGATGGTCGGCATCTTGGCGATCAGCCGGTAGGACGCCACCATCCGCTGGTACGGATCGTTGATGTCGAGCGAGTCGTGGTAGAAGGCCGACAGCGCGCCGACGACGCCGCAGCACACCGCCATCGGATGGGCGTCGCGGCGGAAGCCGCGGTAAAAGGTGCTGATCTGCTCATGCACCATCGTGTGGTTGGTGATGTCGCGGACGAACTTGTCCTTCTGCGGCTTGCTCGGAAGCTCGCCGTTCATCAGCAGATAGCAGCACTCCATGAAGTCGCTCTGCTCGGCCAGCTCGGCGATGTTGTAGCCGCGATAGAGCAGCACCCCCTCGTCGCCGTCGATGTAGGTGATCTTGGAGCCGCACGAGCCGGTCGAGGTGAAGCCCGGATCGTAGGTGAACATCCCGGAAGCGCCGTACATCTTGCGGATGTCGACCAGGCGCGGGCCGATGGTGCCGTGGATGATCGGAAATTCGAAGGATTTCCCGGTTTCGTTGTCGGTCAGCGTGGCGGTCGACTTGGCCATGGGAGCACTCTTTCAGGTCGATTTGGCGGGTTCGGAGGCACCCTAACAAGCCGGTCCCGCAGGCGCAATTGTGGCGCCCTACGGCTATTTCGCGGCGTGCAGGAAGCGGCCGATCCGGCCGTCGATCACTGCCAGTCCGATGCCGATCAGGCCCATTCCCGCGAGATGGCGGGGCTCAAGCCGCTCGCCGAGAACCGCGACACCCAGCACAAGGGCGACGGCAGGCATCATGAACGTGACCAGCAGCAGATTGGTGGCGCCGGCGGCGGCAAGGATGCGGAAGTACAGGATATAGCCGACCGCGGTGGTCAGCAGGGCAAGCGCGGCAAGCGCCGCCAGCACGGCCGCAGAGGGCGGGGCGCGGAGAAGCCACGGTTGCTCGACGGTCAGCATGATTGGCAGGATCAACATGCTGCTTGCGCTCACCTGGCCTGCAGCGGTCTGGACGGCCGAGCTGCCGATCGATCGGAAGCGCCGGCCGTAGACGCCCGCGAAGGCATAGGAAAGAGCGGCGCCAAGGCAGGCGAGCTCGCCCCACAAATCGCCGCCTGAGCCGGCCAGGGCGGCCGGTCCGATCAGGACCGCGACTCCGGCGAGCCCGCACAACAGTGCGACCGCCTTCGAGGCGTCGATCCGTTCGTCGGCGGTGGCGAGATGGGCGACCACCAGCGTGAAGAGCGGCGTGGTCGCGTTCATGATCGAGGCGAGGCCCGACGTGATGTGGAGCTGTGCCCAGTTGAGCAGGCTGAAGGGAACGACGTTGTTCAGCAGGCCCATGCAGAGGTAAGCCCGCCACGGCGCGGCGCGCCGGAACAGGCTGTCGCCCGACGCCGCGAGAACGAGATTCAGAGCCAGCGCCGCCAGCGCGACGCGAACGAAGACGACGGTGAAGGGTCCGAGCTCGCCCATCGCCACCTTGGCGAAGAAGAACGAGCCGCCCCACAGCACGGACAGCGACAGCAGCCAGGTCCAGACGCGCCAACTCATGGCGC
>VBAF01000433.1:2754-3262 GCA_005884705.1 Alphaproteobacteria bacterium | reverse complement strand
GCCCAGCCGCTCACACTCGCCCAATGATCGCGATCGGGCCGCCACCCGCCGGCCCCTGATGCTCGGCGCCGCCGGAGACATAGAGCAGGGTGTCGCCGATCACGCCGGCCAGCACGCCGCCGACCAGGGCGCGGGCGTGGCGCGTCGAATGGATGTCGCTGTCGTCGAGCATGGTGTGGCGGCGGCCGCGGATCTCGCCGGTTGGCGCGGCCTCGGCCTTGGCGAGCACGGCAACGGTTTCGCCGCCCAGCGCCTCGAGCACACGGCGCGCGGCGGCGGCATCGATCGCGTCCGTCATGACGTCGTGGCCGATCACCAGGTCGCCCGTCCAACCCGACGCATTGCCGAGCACGACGATCTCGTTGCGCAGCAACTCGACGCCGGCCGAGGTGCTGGCGACGCTCGAATAGAGCGCCCAGTCCCTGCAAACCGCCGACTCGGGCGCGGCCTTGATTTCGCCGAGCGCCAGCGCCACGCCCAGCGCCGAGGCGCAGCGCGACAGAGCCAT
>VBAF01000433.1:0-2677 GCA_005884705.1 Alphaproteobacteria bacterium | reverse complement strand
GGCCATCGCGGCGCGGACCGAATCTGCGGTCTCCTCGATCTGGGCGGCGCGACCGATCTCCTCGGGCTTGAACGCGCGCGTGAGACCGACGCCGATCGCGAGACGCGGGGCCGACGCCTTTGCCGTCGCCTCCTCGCGGCAGAAGACCAGCAGATGCGGCGACAGGCCGCCCTCAGTGCCGCCGGACATGACGATGGCGACCTTCTTCTCGACCTCGGCGAGCGGGCAGCAGCAGCGCTCGGCCAGCAGCAGCTTCAGCGCCAGGGTGGCATAGCCGCGGGTGAAATCGTTGACGCAGCCATTGCCCTCGGTCTTGCCGATGATGGCGACGATCGTGGCCGGATCGATCTCGCCCCGGTCGATCGCCGATGCGAGCGGAGCGGTATCGGCGGGTCCGGCCGTGGCGAGCCGCAGGACTTTGGCACGGCGCGCCATCGTCAGGCCGCCTTGCCAGCGTCGCTGCCGTGCCGCTCGCGGCGTCGGCGCACGATGATCGTCGAGACCAGGGCGAGTGCGATCACGAGGAAGGAGAGCCCGGTGGTGACGGCGCCAAGCGCATACAGCACCGGCGTGGTGACGTTGGTGGTCATGCCGTAGATCTCCAGCGGCAGGGTATTGAAGGTGCCCGACGTGTAGAGGCTGCGGGCGAATTCATCGTAGCTCAGGGTGAAGCCGAACAGGCCGACGCCGATCAGGCTGGGCAGCAGGATCGGCACGATGACGTGCTTCACGGTCTGCCACGAGGTGGCGCCGAGATCGCGCGCGGCTTCCTCGTAGCGCCGATCGAAGCGGTTGAAGACGGCGAACATGATGAGGAGCCCGAACGGCAGGGTCCAGGTGAGATGCGCTCCGAAGCCCGAGCTGTACCAGGCGGTATCGACGCCGAGCACGCGGAACAGCAGACCGATGCCGAGGCTGGTCAGGATCGAGGGCACGATCAGGCTCGCGATCGCGAGATAGAAGATCACCGAGGCGCCGCGGAAGCGGTTGCGGAAGGCGAGGCCCGCCGAAAAGGACGCCAGCACCGTCACCACCATGGTGACGAGGCCGAGCACGATCGAGCGCTGGAAGGAGCCGGCGAAGTCGCCAACCATCTGCTTCTCGAACAGGTTGGCGAACCAGCGCAGCGAGACGCCGCGCATCGGGAAGGTCAGGCCGCCCGACGGCCCCTGGAAGGACAGGATCATGATGGTGATCGTGGGCCCGTAGAGGAACAGCACGAACAGGGCGAAGAAGCCGGTCAGCAGCCAAAAGGCGGGACCGCGGCGGTGCATTCCTAGAGCTCCTTGCGAATGTCGACCAGGCGCATCATCACGCCGACGGTCAACAGCACCAGCAGCAGCAGCACCACCGCGTTGGCCGCCGCGGCAGGGTACTGCAGCAGCGACATGGCGTTCATCATCATCAGGCCGACCGAGGCGGTCTGGCCGCCGCTCATCAGGCGCACCGTGACGAAGTCGCCCATGACGATGGTGACGACGAAGATCGAGCCGATCGCGATGCCGGGCTTGCAGAGCGGCAGGACGACGTTCCACAGCGTCTGCCAGCCCGAGGCGCCGGCATCGCGCGCCGCCTCGAGCAGGCTGCGGTCGATGCGCATCATCGAGTTGAAGATCGGCACCACCATGAACAGCGTGTAGAGGTGCACATAGGCCAGCACGACCGCGAAGTCGGAGAACAACAGGAACTCGAGCGGCTGGTGGATCAGACCCATGTCCAGGAGCGCGGTGTTCATCAGCCCGTTGCGGCCGAGGAACGGGATCCACGAGATCATGCGGATGATGTTGGAGGTCCAGAACGGGATGGTGCAGACCAGGAACAGCACGGTCTGCCAGGTTGCCGAGCGGACGTAAAAGGCGAGGTAATAGGCGATCGTGAAGCCGATAAGCAGGGTGAGTGCCCAGGTGATCACCGTGAACTCGAGCGTCTGCAGATAGGTCTGCCAGGTGACCGGCGAGAGCAGCAGCTCCTCGTAGTTCTGCAGCAGGAAGGCCGGGATGATCGAGGTCGTGGTGTAGTCGAAGAAGCTTACCACGACGATCGTGGCGATCGGCACGACCAGGAACAGCAGGAGCACCAGCGACAGCGGCGCGACCTGCAGGTAGGCGACCCAGGCGTTTGCTCGTCTCATCCGACAAAGCGAGGGCGCCGCGTCGACGGCGCCCTCGTCTCTTTCCTTCGTTGCAGGATCACGCGGCGATGAACTGATTCCACTTCTGGACCATGTAGCGATCCTCGTCCATCACGGCGTTCCAGCAGGCCACGGCGCCCATCCGCGCCTCGAACGAGCCGCCGTCGCGCACCGTGCCCGCCTTCTCCATCAGCTTGCCCTGCGGGCTCATGATGTCCTTCTGGGCGGGCTTGCCCTCCATCCAGAAGCCCCATTCGTCGGCGCTCATGTTGGCCTTGGCGGTGTCGAGCACCGCCGAGTAGTAGCCTTGGCGGTTGAGGAAGGCGCCGACCCAGCCCGACATGTACCAGTTGACGTAGTCGTAGGCAGCGTCGAGTTGCGCGCCACTCAGATGCTTGGCGAGTCCGATGCCGCCACCCCAGGCGCGATAGCCTTCCTTGAGCGGCTGGTAGACGCACGGCACGCCCTTGGAGCGCACCGCCGCGACCGCCGGCGACCACATCGACTGGATCACGACCTCGCCCGAGGCCATCAGGTTGACCGACT
>VBAF01000077.1 GCA_005884705.1 Alphaproteobacteria bacterium | reverse complement strand
GTCGCTGAACTTGCCGGCGTTGCGCATCGCCTGCATCAGGGTCTCGGGGATCACCACGTCGCTGGCGCCGCTGTCGACCACGAAATTGGCCGACACCAGGTCGTTGAGCACCGCCGGCACCATCAGCACGCCCGACTGGCGGCGCAGCGTGACGGTGAGCGTGCTGGCCGACACGGTGGCCGGCGCGCCGGGCGCGGCCGGCGGCGTGGGCGCCTCGCCGAGGCGGACCAGCCCCTTCTGCGCCGCGGCATTGCCCTTCGCCGCCGACAGCCGGTAGAGGCGCACCGCCTCGCTGCGGTTCTGGCCGACGCCGGCGCCGGTCTCGTAGCAGATGCCGAGCAGCAGCTGGCCCGTGGGGTCGCCCTTGTCGGCGGCGAGCCTGGCCAGCCGCACTGCTTCGACGTGGTTGGTCGGCGTGCCGTCGCCCGAGAGATAGCGCGCCGCGAGATTGACCTGCGCCTGGGTGACGCCGCCGTCGGCCGCCTGCTTGTAGAGACGGATGCAGTCGTGGGCATCCTTCGGCACGCCGAGCCCATTGCAAACCAGCATCGCCAGCCGCGACTGCGCCTCGTGATGGCCTTGGTCGGCGGCGAGCTTGTAGTAGCGCGCGGCCTGGGGGAGCTCCTTGCCGTCGGCGAACAGGATGGCGATGCGATACTGGGCGGCAGCGTCGCCCGCGGCGGCCTCGGGTTTCAGGCGTTCGATCTCGGCGGCGTGGTCGATCGCCCACGCCGGCACGGCAACGAGCAGCACCACGAGACTCAACCAGGACCTGACCAGCTGCATCGTCCTCCGACCGCGAGGGAAGAACATTACCGACGGCGCAAACGCCCGACAATCCCGGTCGGGAAGAAATACACGCATAGGATGAAGGCAACGCCGAGCCACAACAGCCAGCGGTCGCCGACCAGCGCCTGCAGGTAATTCTGCGCCAGCACCAGCAGCACGGCGCCGATCGCGGCGCCGTACATCGTGCCCATGCCGCCGATCACCACCATCAGCAGGATGTCGACCATGATGTCGAAGCTGAGCGTGGTGTCGGGATTGGTCTGGCTCGACCACAGGGCGAGCAGCGCGCCGGCCAAGGCGGCGGTCGCGGCGGCGATGCAGCTTGCCAGCGTGCGATAGACCACGGTGCGATAGCCGATCGCCTCGGCGCGGAACGGGTTCTCGCGGATCGCCATCAGGACCGAGCCGAACGGCGAGTTGACGATGCGCAGCAGCATCAGCACCAGCGCCAGCGAGACGACATAGACGAGATAGTAGTCGAGCACCCGGCCGTTCACGCCGTCGAACGGCCGGAACGAGGCGCGCAGCGCCAACGGCAGGCGGTAGTTCAGCCCGTCCTCGCCGCCGGTGAGGTCGGAGAGCTGCGAGGCCAGGATCAGGAAGGCGCTGGCCACCGCGAGCGTGATCATGGCGAAGAAGATGGTGCGCACCCTGAGGCTGAACAGGCCGATCAGGGCGGCGAGCACGATCGCCAGGGCGAGGCCGCCCGCGACGCCGAGCGCCACCGAGTCCCAGCCGGCGCCGAGCCGGGTCAGCGCGATCGCCACGCCATAGGCGCCGATGCCGAAGAACATGGTGTGGGCGAAGGAGACGATGCCGGTATAGCCGAGCAGCAGGTCGAAGCTCGCCGCCAGCACGATGAAGACGCAGATCTTGGCCGCGACGTTCAGCGACTTGGCGCCGGGGAACAGGAACGGCGCAAAGGCGAGGCCGAGCAGGATCACCAGCAGCACGATCGCCAGCCAGCGGCTACGCGGCAGGTCGTCGGAGAGCAGCGCGCGCAGCATCGTCTACCTCTTGGCCACGGGATAGAGGCCCTGCGGCCGCCACAGCAGGATCAGCGCCATCAGGAGGATGTTGGAGCCGAGCGCCACCTTGGGGGCGAGGAAGCCGATGTAGTTGGCGGTCAGCCCGACCAGCAGGGCGCCGACGAAGCAGCCGCCGACCGAGCCCAGGCCGCCGATGATGATGACGATGAAGACCAGCACGATCACCTGCGCGCCGATGCCCGCCGTCACCGTCTCCTGGTAGAGGCCCCACATCGCACCGCCCAGCCCGGCCAGTGCCGAGCCGACCACGAACACGCCGACGAACAGGCGGCGGATGCGATAGCCCAGCGCCTCGACCATCTCGCCGTTCTCGACGCCGGCGCGGATCAACAGGCCGATGCGGGTGCGGCTGAGCGTCAGGGCGAGCGCAGCGAACACCAGCAGGCCGATGACCACCGCCAGCAGTCGGTACTTCTCGATCGCGATGTCGCCGATCAGGAACGCGCCGCGCAGCGCGGTCGGCCGGGCGAGCGTGATCTGGTCGGGACCCCACACCAGCTTGAGAAGCTGCTCGGCCACGATCAGGCCGCCGGTGGTGACCAGGATCTGCTTGAGATGCTGGCCATAGACCGGCTGCACGATGACGCGCTCGAACACCAGGCCGAGCGCGCCGCTCACCACCATCGCGGCCAGGATGGCCGGCAGGAAGGCCGCGAGATTGAGCCAGATCGAATCGGCCTGCATCCACGCGCCCAGCGCCAGCATCACGGTCGCCGCGACGAAGGCGCCGACGGCGATGAAGGCGCCGTGGCCGAAGTTCAGCACGTCCATCAGCCCGAAGGTGAGCGTGAGGCCCGAAGCCATGACGAAGATCATCAGCCCCATGGCGAGGCCGGCGACGGTGAGCGTGACCCACGAGGCCGGCGAGCCGACCAACGGGAACGCGGCTACGCCGAGCAGCGGGATCAGCAGGAGGGGAATCCAGTCGCGCTTCATGCGCTGGGGGCGCGCCACTCCAGTGGCGCGTTCTTCTCGTTGCAACATCCCATGACGCGCCACTGGAGTGGCGCGCCCCCAGCGAAAGAACTCATTGATGCTCCCCCATGCCCAGCCCCAGCAGGTGCTGCTGCAGCCCGGCGTCGGCGCCGAAGGCAGCCATCGTCCCGGTGTGCGCCACCTTGCCGTCGTCCATCACCGCGACCGTATCGCCGAGCTGGCGGGCGAAGGCGAAGTTCTGCTCGACCACCAGCAGGGTCGATTCGCCGTCCTTCAGCTCGCGGAAGGCGGCGATCATGTTGGCGATGATGGCGGGCGCCAGGCCCTTGGTCGGCTCGTCGATCAGCAGCAGCCGGCGCGGCTCGACGATCGCGCGCGCGACCGCCAGCATCTGCTTCTGGCCGCCCGACAGGTGGCCGGCCGGCAGGTGCCAGAAGCGCTTCAGCGCCTCGAAGCGGGCGAAGATCCAGTCGAGCCGCTTTTGATCGGGCGGCCCGGCACGCGCGGCGAGGATCAGGTTCTCCTGCACCGTGAGGTCGGCGAAGATCGCCATGCTCTCGGGCACATAGGCGATGCCCAGCCGCGCGATGTCGGGCGTCGACAGTTTGGCGATGTCGCGCCCGGCGAAGCGGATCTCGCCTTCGGCCGCCCGCCACAGGCCCATGATGGTGCGCAAGGTCGTGGTCTTGCCCGCGCCATTGCGGCCCAGCAGCATGGTCAGCCCGCCCTCGGCCACGTCGAACTCGACGCCGTGCAGGATGTGGTAGCGGCCGATGCTGGTCTTGACGCCGCGCAGGGAGAGCAGCGGCTCAGCCATCCGCCGCTCCGCCGAGATAGGCCTCGCGCACGATGTCGGAGGCGATCACCTCGGCCGGCGCGCCGTCGGCGACCAGCTTGCCCTGGTGCAGCACGACGATGCGGTCGGAGAGCGAGCGGACCACGTCCATCTTGTGCTCGACCAGCAGGATGGTCTTGTCGCCGCGTGCCTTGATGGTGGCGATGATGTCGAGGATGGTCGGCACCTCGTCGACGCTCATGCCGGCGGTCGGCTCGTCGAACATGAAGATGTCGGGCTCGAGCGCCAGCAGGATCGCAACCTCGAGCTTGCGCTGGTCGCCGTGCGGCAGGGTGGCGGCGATCGCCTCGGCGCGGTCCGCGAGCGACACGGCGGCGAGATGCTCGCGCGCGCGGTCGGCGAGCGCGCGATGGGTCGAGGTGCGGCTCAGCAGATCGAGCGCTTTGCCGCTTTTCACCTGCACCGCGAGCCGCACGTTCTCCAGAGCGCTCAGGTTGGGAAAGAGATTGGTGAGCTGGAAGGCGCGGCCCAGCCCCAGCCGCGTGCGGCGCGGCGCGGCCCAGGCGGTGATGTCCTCGCCGTTCAGCCGCACCGTGCCCGAGGTCGCCGGCAACTGGCCCGAGATCAGATTGAAATAGGTCGTCTTGCCAGCGCCGTTGGGCCCGACGATCGAGGTCAGCGTGCCGGGCTTGAAGGCGCAGGTGACGCCATCGACGGCAGCGTGGCCGCCGAAGCGGATGGTAAGGGCGTGGGTTTCGAGCATGACAGCGAAGCTGTCATCCCGAGCGCAGCGAGGGATCTAGTCTGGCCCGCATAGATCCCTCGCCTTCGGCTCGGGATGACAAATTACCGCTTGTTCTTGATCGGCAGCTTCATCTCGTCGGCCGGGATCTCGCGCACCAGCTCGAGCAGGTCGGTGCTGTCCGGCGGGTTGGCCTTCATGCGCCACTGGTACATCGCCTGCATCGCCTGATGGTCCTCCTTGCGGAAGACCATCTTGCCCTTGGGCGTGTCGAAGCTCATGCCCTCCATGGCGGCGATCAGCTTCTCCGTATCGGTCGAGCCCGCCTTCTTGATCGCCTCGACGGCGGCCATCGCCGCGGCCATGCCGCCGGCCACGAAGAAGTCCGGCGGCGCGCCATTGTTCTTCTTCTTGTACTCGCTGACCAGCCAGTCGTTGACCGGGTTCTTGGGGAAGCCCCAGTAGTAATAGATCGCGCCCTCGAGGCCGGGGAACTGCTTCCAGCCGGCCATCACCGGCAGGATGTTGCCGCCCGGTGCGATCTCGATCTTGTAGCGCTCCGGCTTGAGGTCCATCAGCTTGGGCAGCGGATGGGCGCCGGCCCAGATCACCGCGATGACGCGGCGGCCGGGCTTGTCCTTCAGCGCATCGAACAGGCGCTGGCCCGAAGCGGTGAAGTCGGTGGTGGTCTGCGGCGCATATTCCTCGTGCACGATCTTGGCCTTGGAGCCGACGGCAGCGAGCGCTTCCTTGAGCGAGGCGACGCCATCCTTGCCGAAGGCATAGTCCTGGGCGAGCGTGGCGATGTTGATGTTCTCGTCCTTCAGCGTCGCGGCGGCGCCGAGCGCATCCTGCATCGAGCTGCGGCCGGTGCGGAAGATGTAGCGGTTCCACTTCTCGCCGGTGATC
Source organism: Alphaproteobacteria bacterium (assembly GCA_005884705.1). Classification (GTDB taxonomy): domain Bacteria; phylum Pseudomonadota; class Alphaproteobacteria; order Reyranellales; family Reyranellaceae; genus Reyranella. The sequence goes on along the minus strand of VBAF01000077.1, from coordinate 4,488 downwards.
TGGTCGGCGACCGCCGGCTCGACGATCAGCACCTTCTTGTATTCCTCGGCGATCGGCAGCATGGCGAGCGCCACCGCCGAGCCGGTCGTACCGACGGCGAGATCGACCTTGTCGTCGCCGTAGGCCTGCTCGAGTGCCGCCTTGCCCATGTCGGGCTTGAGCTGGTCGTCCTTCAGGATGACCTGGATCTTGCGGCCGCCGATCTCCATCTTGCCCTGCGTGGCGTATTCGAGGCCGAGCATGAAGCCCGCCTCGGTCTGGCGGGCATAGGCCTCGAGCGGCCCGGTCTTGCCGTAGATCAGCGCTATCTTGAGCGGCTGCTGCGCAGCGACCGGCCCCGCCAGCAGCACGCCGGCGAGTGCAAGAATTGAACGACGAAGCATTTACAGAACCTCCCTGTCGAGGAGGCTCTTCTAATCGATGATCGCGGCTTGCACCATCGTGATCAACGCCGCGGCGCAAGGCCTTCGAGCAACGGCCGCTCGCGCTGGAACAACACGATCATGGCATCCATCACGGCGCGCACGCGCGGCAGCGCGCGCAGGTCGCGATGGACCAGGAGCCACTGGTCGGCGAACACCTCGGGCAGCACGCTGCCGATCCTGTGCAACTGCCGATCGGGATCGCCGAGGAAGCAGGGCAGCACGGCGAGGCCCGCGCCGGCCCGGCATCCCTCGTGCAGCACCAGCCAGTTGTTGCCGCGCACCGCGGGCTTGCCGCCGTCGAGCAGCGCGTGCAGCCAGGCCTGGCCCGGCATGTAGGCGTGGTCGTCGTCGAAGCCGATCCACGGCAGGCTCTTGAGCTCGGCCTCGGCGCGCGCCAACGAACGATGACCGTAGACCGCGTAGGCGACGCGACCGAGCTTGCGCGCGACGATGCCGCCGAGATCAGGCATCTGCTCGCGGATCAGCAGGTCGGCCTCGCGGCGCGACAGGTTGGCGAGCGTGTGGCTGGCGGTCAGCTCGAACTCGATCTGCTTCAGACCGTGACGCAGCTCCGGCAGATGGCGCGCCAGCCACGCCGCCATCGCCTCGCCGGCCGACAGCCGCACCACGCCGCTCACCGTGTCGCCGAGGCCGGCGCTGCGCCGATTGATCGACAGCGCCGCCTTCTCCATCGCCTCGGTGTCGGCCAGCAGCTCCTCGCCCGCCGAGGTCGGCACGAAGCGGTCGGGCAGCCGCTCGAACAGCCGCGCGCCGATCTGCTTCTCCAGCGCCTGCACCCGCCGCGCCACCGTCGGATGGCTGACGCCGAGCGCCCGGGCGGCCGTCGTGAGCGTGCCTTCGCGCGCCAGCGAGAGGAAAATCCGCAGGTCGTCCCAGCTCGGCTCCATGTACAAAAATGTACAAGGATTTTTCCGAATTGTGCACTGACGAATAGGAATGTTCGGCTTAATCTTGCCCGCATGCACATCGAACCGCGTCTGCTGGTGTTCACCAAAGGCATAAGGCTGCGCATCGCCGGCGCCGTCGGACTGGGGCTTCTATCGGTCGGCCTGGGCGTCGCGCGGCTTGGCCTGCTGGGCTGGCTGATCGGCCAGGTCTTCGCCGGCCGCGACGCCTGGAGCCTCGAGGCGCCGATCCTGGCGATCGCCGCGGTCATGGTGCTGCGCGGCGCCGCCGAGCATTGGCGCGCCGTCGTCGCGCACGAGAACGCCGCGCGCGTGCAGAAGGCGCTGCGCCGCACGCTGTACGACAAGATCGCCGACCTTGGCCCGGGCACGGTCGGCCGCCAGCGCTCGGGCGCCCTGACCTTGTCGATGATCGACGGCGTCGAGCAGCTCGAGACCTATTTCGGCCAGTTCCTGCCGCAGTTCATGATCGCGCTGCTGTCGCCATTGCTGATCTTCGCGGTCGTGGCCTTCATCGACCTGCCGGTCGCGCTGGTCATGCTGGGCTTCTCGCTGGTGGCGCTGTTCGCGCCCGGCCTGTGGCACAAGTTCGACATCCGCAATTCAGGCTACCGGCAGCGCTCCTATGCGAGCTTCGCCGCCGAGTTCCTCGATTCGATCCAGGGGCTCGCGACCCTGAAGGCCTTCGGTCAGGGCAAGACGCGCGCCGACAAGCTCGAGGTCGAGGCGCGCGACCTGTTCCGCCGCACCATGTGGGTGCTGGCCACCAATGCGCTGGCCCGCGGCATCACCGACATCTCGATCGCCTGCGGTGCGGCGACGGCGCTGATCTACGGCGCGGTGCGGGTCGAGTCGGGTGCGATGGCGCTGACCTCGCTGCTGATCATCCTGATGCTGGGCGTGGAGATCTTCCGGCCGATGCGCGAGCTGCGCAGCGTGCTGCACCAGGGCATGGTCGGGCTCTCCGCCGCGCAGGGCATCTACAAGATCCTCGACGACAAGCCCGCCGTCGCCGACATGCTGCCGATCCCGCTCGACAAAGCGCTGGCCCCGACCATCGCCTTCGAGGGTGTGCGCTTCGCCTATCCCGGCCCAATTGGCTCCAAACCTGGCCGCACCGTGCACGACGGCCTCTCGTTCCGTGCCGAAGCCGGCGAGCGGCTCGGGCTGGTCGGTCCGTCGGGCGGCGGCAAGTCGTCGATCGTGCGCCTGCTGCTGCGCTTCTACGATCCCGACGCCGGCCGCATCACGCTCGGCGGCCACGATCTGCGCACGCTGTCCTTCGACCAGATCCGCTCGCTGATCTCCGTCGTGAACCAGGACACGTTCCTGTTCCACGGCACGGTCGAGGAGAACATTCGGCTGGGCAAGCCGGACGCTTCGCTGACCCAGCTCGAGGACGCCGCGCGCGCCGCCAACATCCACGACTTCATCCAGACTCTGCCGCAGGGCTACGCCACGGTGATCGGCGAAAAGGGCATCAAGCTCTCCGGCGGCCAACGCCAGCGGCTGGCGATCGCCCGCGCGCTGCTGCGCGACACGCCGATCCTGGTACTCGACGAGGCGCTCTCCGCCGTCGAAGCCGAGAACGAGGCGGTGATCCAGGAGGCGCTCGACCGGCTGATGCGGGGCCGCACGACCCTCATTCTCGCCCACCGCCTGTCGAGCGTGATCGACTGCGATCGCATTCTGGTGCTCGACGGCGGCAAGGTCACCGAGCAAGGCCGCCACACCGATCTCATGTCCAGAGGCGGCGTCTATGCCGGGCTGATGGCCGAGCAGGCGCGCGAGTCCACGACCAGCGCCACGCTCGACGCCTTCGCGACGCCGGCGCGTGCTGAAAACGTCGCCGACACGCCGGGCGGCGCGGTGAAGCCGCTCACCGAAGGCATCATCAAGGCCGACGGCCTGACCTGGTATCAGGTCGTTGCCGCGCTGATGAAGGTCATCCTGCCGTGGAAGGGCAAGCTCACCGCGACCTTCACGTTCGGCGTGCTGCGGGTCATCTCCTTCATCGGCGTCGGCGTGCTGTCGGCGCTGATCGTGCTGGCGCTGAAGAACCACGAGCCGTGGCGCGACCTCGCCATCGGCCTCGCCGTGCTGGCGCCGCTGTCGGGCGTGCTGCACTGGCTGGAATCGTGGATGGCGCACGACATGGCCTTCCGCCTGCTGGCCGAGATGCGGATCGACGCCTTCCGCAAGCTCGACGCCCTGGCGCCGGCCTACCTCGTGCGCCGCCGCACCGGCGATCTGATGGCGCTCGCCACGCATGACATCGAGCTGGTCGAATATTTCTTCGCCCACACCGTGGCGCCGGCCTTCGTGGCGATCCTCGTGCCGGCGGCCGTCCTCGCCGCGCTGGGCTGGACCAGCGGCTGGTTGGCGCTGGCGCTGCTGCCGTTCCTGCTTGCCGTAGGCTTGAGCCCGTTCCTGATGCGCAAGCGGGTCGATCGCCTCGGCTCCGAGGCGCGCGAGGCAGCCGGCGAGCTCGGCGCCTTCGCCGTCGATTCGGTGCAGGGCCTGGGCGAGATCGTCGCCTTCCAGCAGGAAGACCGTCGCGGCGAGAAGCTCAACGAGCTGTCGCAGCGCCATATCGATCTGCGCCTGCCGTTCTTCCGCGAGCTCACCTTGCAGCACGCCATCCTCGAGATCCTGACCGGCTTGGGCGGCCTCGCCGTCGTCGTCACCGGCGCGCTGCTGTCTTCGAAGGGCGTTATCGATCCCGGCCTGCTGCCGCTGCTCACCATCCTCGCGATGGCGGCCTTCCTGCCGGTATCGGAGATCGCCCAGATCGGCCGTCAGCTCGCCGACACGCTGGGCGCCACGCGCCGCGTCTATGCGCTGGCCAACGAGCCGATCCCGGTACGCGACGGTCCCGGCGCGCCAATGCGCAAGGGTGCGGCCTCGCTGGCGCTCGAAGGCGTCAGCTTCGCCTATCCCGGCCAGACGCGGCGGGCGCTGACCGGCGTCACCGTCGCCATTCCCGCCGGCAAGACGGTCGCGCTGGTCGGCACCTCGGGTGCAGGCAAGACGACCACGGCGCAGCTGCTGATGCGCTTCTGGGATCCCGACACCGGCCGCATCACGCTGAACGGCGCCGACCTCAAGGACTACAAGCTCGACGACCTGCGCCGCAT
>VBAF01000432.1 GCA_005884705.1 Alphaproteobacteria bacterium | reverse complement strand
GAACGGCATCATGGTGCTGAGCTGCTACAACCGGCTGGTCGAGGGCGGCATGGCGCGCGAGCCGGCGCTCGCCGAAACCTGCAGCCTGCAGATGCGGCCGGTGCTGATGACCTGCGTCGCGGCCTGCGTCGGCCTGCTGCCGGCGGCCTTCTCGACCGCGATCGGCAGCCAGGTGCAGAGGCCGCTCGCCGTGGTGATCGTCGGCGGCACCCTGCTCGCGCCGTTGCTGTTCCTCACCGTGCTGCCCGCCCTGATCGGGCTGTTCTCGCGCCGCCACGCGGCGCAGGACCTGCCGGCCAACGCCGTGCCGCTGACGCCATGAGACGTCCCCTCGCGATCCTCGCCGCCGCCCTGTTGGCCGGCTGCACGCTCGGGCCCGACTTCAAGCCGCCCGAGGGGCCCAAGCCCGCGGCCTATCTACCGGATGGTCCGATGGCCTTCGTGGCCGGCGGCATCGAGGGCGGCGAGGCGCAGCGCATCGTCCAGGACCTCGATATCCCCGGCCAATGGTGGATGGTCTTCCAGTCGGCCGAGCTCAACGGCCTGATCGACCAGGCGCTGCGCGCCAATCCCGACATCCGGGCGGCGGCGGCGGGGCTGAAGATGGCGCGCGAGAACGCCCGCGCCCAGCGCGCCACGCTGTTCCCGACGCTGCAGAGCAATTTCGGCGCCGCCGCAAACCAGGTGCCCAACTTCCTGTCGGCGCCGACCGCCGACCCCAACAACTACAACTACTCGCTGTTCACGCTCGGCCTCACGCTCAGCTACAATCTCGACCTGTGGGGCGCCAACCGCCGCCAGATCGAATCGCTCGAGGCGCTCGCCGAGGCGCAGTGCTTCCAGCTCGAGGGCGCCTATCTGTCGCTCGCCTCCAATGTCGTGGCCGCGGCCATCCTCGAGGCTTCGCTGCGCGCCCAGCTCGCGGCGACCGAGCGCATCATCGCCACCCAACGCGACACGCTCGACATCCTGAACCGCCAGTCCGGCCTCGGCGCGATCACCGGCGCCGATATCGCGGCCCAGCAGGCGGCGCTCGCCCAGGTCGAGGCGACCCTGCCGCCGTTGCAGAAGGCGCTCGCCCAGCAGCGCAACCTGCTCGCCGCGCTGACCGGACGCTTCACCGACCAGGCGCTGCTCGAACGCTTCCGCCTGTCCGAGCTCAGGCTGCCGCAGGAGCTGCCGCTCAGCCTGCCGTCGAAGATGGTCGAGCAGCGCCCCGACGTGCGCGCGGCCGAGGCCAACCTGCATTCGGCCTCGGCGCTGGTCGGCGTGGCGACCGCCAACCAGTTCCCCAACATCACGCTCAACGCCAGCATCGCCACCCAGGCGCTGACCCTGGGCACGCTGTTCGGGCCGGCGCTGCCGGCTTCGGTGGCCGCGGGCAACGTGCTGCAGACCCTGCTCGACGGCGGCGCGCTCTCCGCCAAGAAGCGCGCCGCGCAGGCCGGCCTCGAGCAGGCCGATGCGCAGTATCGCTCGACCGTGCTGACTGCCTTCCGCAATGTCGCCGACACGCTGCGTGCGATCGAGTACGACGCGCTCTCGCTCAGGGCCGCGGCGGCGGCCGAGCAGGCCACCCTCACCAGCCTGACCATCGCCCGCCGCCGGCTCGAGCTCGGCGACACGACCTATGTCTTCGTTCTGACGGCCGAGCTCGCCTATCAGCAGGCATTGCTCAATCGCGTGCAGGCGCAGGCCGCACGCTTCACCGACACCGCAGCTTTGTTCCAGGCGCTGGGCGGCGGCTGGTGGAACCGGGACGCCGCGATGGATCGGGCCAACCGCCTGCGCTGCCGACCGCCGACGACCACCGTATCGCAGAGATGATGCAAACGCAGATGTAGTGTGTTTGCAGAAACTATGTCTTAGCTGACGGCCGAAAAACGGAGGTTCGACCGGCCGTCATGCAGGGAGTGGTCGGCGCAGCACTGCGCCAAAGGGTCCTGGTCGTCATCCTGAGCCTCGCGCTGATGGCGGGCGGGCTGTTCGCTTACAAGAAGCTGAACATCGAGGCCTATCCCGATCCCGTTCCGCCGCTGGTCGACATCGTCACCCAGAATTTCGGCCAGTCGTCGGAAGAGATCGAGCGCTACATCACCATCCCGATCGAAGTGCAGATGGCCGGGCTGCCGTATGTCACCTCGGTGCGCTCGATCTCGCTGACCGGGCTCAGCGACGTGAAGGTGCAGTTCACCTACGACATCAGCGATCGCGAGGCATCCCAGCTCGTCACCAACAGGCTGAACCAGCTCGGGCCCCTGCCCAACGGCGCGCAGCCCTTCCTCTCGCCGACCAGCCCGATCGGCGAGATCTTCCGCTATCGCGTCACCGGCCCGCCGGGCTTCTCGGTGACCGACCTCAAGACCATCCAGGACTGGATCCTCGAGCGCCGCTTCAAGGCGATCCCCGGCGTGATCGACGTCACGACCTGGGGCGGCAAGAGCAAGACCTACGACATCACCGTCGATCTTGACCGGCTGCTTGCCTACGGCCTCACGCTCAAGCAGGTGCTCGATGCGCTGAACGGCGCCAACGTCAATGTCGGCGCCAACACGGTGAACATCGGCCCGCAATCGGCGGTGATCCGCTCGATCGGCCAGATCCGCTCGATGGACGACATCCGCCACACCATGTTGATGGTGCGCGACGGCGCGCCGGTGCTGGTGTCCGACGTCGCCACCATAACGGTCGGCTTCGAGCCGCGGCTCGGCATCGCCGGGCACGACGCCGACGACGACATCGTCGAGGGCATCGTCCTGATGCGGCGCGGCGCCGAGACGCTGCCCACCCTGCGCGCCGTCAAGGAGCAGGTCGAGAAGATCAACCGCTCGGACCTG
>VBAF01000431.1 GCA_005884705.1 Alphaproteobacteria bacterium | reverse complement strand
AGCCGCCCAAGGGCGTCGTCAGCGCGCGGCAGAGCTTCTATGAGATGGTTGAGTCGGTACAGGCCATCGACGACACCACCGTGGTGTTCAAGCTCAAGTACGCAACGACAGCCTTCCTGCCGGCGTTGGCCGATCCCTACAGCTGGATCTACAAGAAGGAGATCCTCGAGAAGGATCCGCACTGGTTCGAGAAGAACATCATGGGCTCGGGCCCGTTCAAGCTGGTCACCTACGAGGTCGGCCAGTCGATCAAGGGCGAGCGCAACAAGGACTACTATCACAAGGGCCTGCCGCATCTCGACGGCATCCTCGGCATCTTCGCCGACAAGCAGTCGGTGCGGGTCGATGCGATCAAGGCCGACCGGGCGTCGATCGAGTTCCGCGGCCTGCCGCCGTCGGCGCGCGACCAGCTCACCAAGGAGCTGGGCGACAAGGTCTGGGTGCAGGACAGCGACTGGAACTGCGGCAACATCCTGACGCCCAACCACCAGAAGAAGCCGTTCGACGACGTCCGCGTGCGCAAGGCGCTGGCGCTCGCCATCGACCAGTGGAAGGGCGCGCCGGCGCTCGCCAAGATCGCCAACGTGCGCACCGTGGGCGGCATCGTCTTCCCCGGCTCGCCGCTCGCCGCGACCAAGGCGGAGCTCGAGCAGTACCCTGGCTTCTGGCCCGACATCGAGAAGTCTCGCGCCGAGGCCAAGCGGCTGCTCAAGGAAGCAGGCGCCGAGGGGCTCAAGTTCGAGCTGCTCAACCGCAACGTCGACCAGCCCTACAAGTTCGTCGGCACCTGGGTGATCGGCGAATGGAAGAAGATCGGCCTGCAGGTCGAGCAGAAGGTCGTGCCGACCGGCCCGTGGTTCTCCAATATGCGCGCCGGCACCTTCGACGTCGCCCTGGAGGCCAACTGCCAGAGCGTGGTGAACCCGGTGCTCGATACCGGCAAGTACCTGCCGCACAAGGTCTTCCCCGACAACTACGGCTACTACGACGACCCCAAGTCGATCGAGCTCTACGAGGCGATGCAGAAGGAGACCGATCCGGCCAAGCAGCGCATCGCGATGCGCGCTTACGAGAAGCAAACGATGGACACCGAGGTGCACGAGATCGTGCTGCCTTACTGGTACCGCATCGTCATGGGGCGGTCGTACGTCAAGGGCTGGAAGATCAGCCCCAGCCACTACCTGAACCAGGACCTCGCCAACATCTGGCTGGACAAGTAGTCGAGAGGGAGCGGGCGGCATGCATCGCTACATCATCACCCGGCTCCTGCTGGCGCTCCCGACGCTGGCGGGAGCGGCGGCCCTGGTCTTCATCCTGATGCGGCTTATCCCGGGCGACGTCTGCGTCATTCGCCTGGGCTCGGGTGGCGCCCACCTCAACCAGGACGCGCTGGACCTCTGCCACAAGCAGCTCGGCCTCGACCAGCCGATCGTCGTGCAGTTCCTCACCTACCTGAAGAACCTCGCGCTGTTCGACTTCGGCATCTCTATGTGGTCGGGCAATCCGGTGTGGCAGGAGATCCTGCTGCGCCTGCCGGTCTCGCTCGAGGTGGCGATCCTGGCGACGGTGATCGCCATCCTGCTGGCGATCCCGCTCGGCACGCTGTCGGCCCTGAAGGAGAACAGCGCGCTCGACCACGTGGTGCGCGTGCTGGCGATCGCCGGCATCGCCACGCCGTCGTTCTGGCTCGGCATCATGTCGCTGATCCTGGTGCTCAATGTCAGCGCGGCGATCACTGGCTCGCCGTGGCTGCCGCCGATCGACTATGTGCCGCTGTGGAAGGACCCGCTCTACAACCTGTCGATCGTGCTGCTGCCGGCGATCACCGTCGGCTATCGCTACTCGGCGGTGACCATGCGGCTCACCCGCTCGGCCATGCTCGAGGTGATGCGCGAGGATTACATCCGCACCGCTCGCGCCAAGGGGTTGCTGGAGCAGATCGTGGTCAACCGCCACGCGCTGAAGAACGCCTTATTGCCGGTGGTGACCCTGATCGGCATCGAATTCGCCTTCCTGATCGGCGGCCTGGTGGTGACCGAGCAGGTGTTCAACCTCAACGGCATCGGCCGCCTGCTGGTGCAGGCGGTGCAGAACCAGGACAACGTGCTGGCCCAGGCGCTGGTCATGCTGGTGGTCCTGGTGTTCGTGATCGTCAACCTCGTGGTCGACCTGCTCTACGCCTGGCTCGACCCGCGCATCCGGTATTCCTGACCATGGCCGTCATCGCTCCCGCCCGTCCGGATGCCGAAGCCGAGGCGCTGTTGCGCCGTTACACCCTGCTCGGGCGCTCGCTCGACTTCTTCCGGCGCAAGCCGCTCGGCACGATCGGCCTGATCATCGTCCTGGTATTTGCTGTGGCCGGACTGTTCGCCGAATTTATCGCGCCCTTCGATCCCGAGGAGAACGACTTCGCTTCGATGATGTTCGCGCCGAACCTGACGCACTGGCTGGGCACCGACCAGTTCGGCCGCGACATCTTCTCCCGCCTGGTGTTCGGCGCGCGCACGGCGATGATCGTGGGCTTCGGTGCGGCGGTGGGCGGCGGCATCATCGGCCTGGTCCTCGGCGTGACGTCGGCCTATTTCGGCGGCTGGTTCGACCTGGTCCTGCAGCGCATCTTCGACATCCTGATGGCCTTCCCGCTGATCATCCTGGCGCTCGCCGTGGTGTCGGTGTTCGGCACCGGGGTGTTCAACGTCGTGATCGCCATCACCATCCCGCTGGTGCCGCGCTGCGGCCGCGTCGTGCGCGCGAGCGCCCTGGCGGTGCGCGAGGTGCCCTATGTCGACGCGGCCCGCGCGCTCGGCTTCGGCCATGCCCGCATC
>VBAF01000076.1:17686-29189 GCA_005884705.1 Alphaproteobacteria bacterium | reverse complement strand
CAAGGTCGCCCTGGTCACGGGCGCGCAACAGGGCATCGGCGCGGCGATCGCACTGGCACTGGCGGCCGAGGGCGCGGACGTCGCGATCAACTGGCTCGACGACGCGGCGGCGGCGGAGACGGTCGCCCAGGGCGTCCGTGCCAAAGGCCGCCGCGCGATCCTGATCGAGGCCGACCTCGCCAAGCTCGCCGAGATCGAAGCGATGGTCGCAGAAACCGTGCGCCAACTCGGCCCGCCCGACATCCTGGTCAACAATGCCGGTGTCTATCCGCGGGTGCCGCTGCTCGAGATGCGCGAGAGCGATTGGGACTTCGTTCTCGACATCAACCTCAAGGCGGGCTGCTTCACGACCATCGCGGTGGCGAAGGCGCTGGTCGCGGCGAAAAAGGGCGGCGCGATTATCAATCTGGCATCATCGGCGGTTCGCGGGGCGGTGCGCGGAGTGCACNNNNGATGACGCGCGCGCTCGCGCTCGAGCTCGCGCCGCACGACATCCGGGTCAACGCCATCGCGCCCGGGCTCACCGACACTGCGCAACCGCGCCACGGCAACAGCGACGCTGAACTGCTCGAGATGGCGCGCGCCACCATCCCGCTCGGCGGCAAGCTGCTCACACCGGACCGGATCGCGCGCACCGCGGTGTTTCTCGCCGGCGAGGATTCCGGGGCGGTCACCGGCCAGGTGCTGCACGTCAATGGCGGGTCATACATGCCCTGACGGCGGACAACCAAAGGCGGCCTTCGGCGTTATTCGCAAGCCTGCGGAAGCTGCGCAGTTTGCCGCATGCGTCGCGGGCGATACTTGACTCGTCGATCTTGCGCCTTTGTGATGCGGGAGAGGAGGTTGGAATGCCGTTCGCCGATTCACCTTCCAGGCCGCGGATCCTCGTGATCGAGGACAGCTATCTCACCGCCGCCGCCGTTTGCGACATGGTCATCAAGTGCGGCTATGAGGTCGCGGGCACGGTCGGCCGGCTGGAGAGCGGGCTCGAGTTCGTCCGCGAGCATCCGGTGGACGGCGCGGTGGTCGATATCGATCTGCACGGCACCGCGAGCTTCCCGATCTGCGAGCAGCTGAAGAAGCGCGACATCCCTTTTCTTTTCCTCACCGGCTACGATCGGCCCTATCCGATGCCGGAGGAATTCAAGACCGCGCCGTGGCTGCCCAAGCCGGTCGACCACCGTGAATTCGGAGTAGCCCTGGCCGGGCTTGCCCGTACCGCCGCCGCCGAGGCCGGACGCGGCAACTTGGTCCTCGAGCGGCTGGCGATCGCCGATTGGCTGGCGCTCCAGCCCCGTCTCGAGCGCGTGTCGCTGTCGGCCGGGGAGATCCTGATCGGCGCGCACGGCGAGGTTACCCATCTGCACTTTCCGATCACCGCCTTGGTGTCGATCTGCGCCCGGAGGGGCGGCGGCAAGGCGGTCGAGGTCGCCCTGGTGGGACGCGACGGCATCACCGGCGTCGGCCTGATGCTGGGCAATGCAAGCAGTCCCGGCCTCGAGACCATGGTCCATGTGGCGGGCACCGCTTGGCGCATTGCCGCCTCCGACCTCGCGCCGCTGCTGGAGCAGCGCTCGAGCCTGCGCGCCGCGCTGCTCGAAGCCGTGCACGAGTTCCTCGCCCAGATCTCCGAAACCGCGGTGTCGATCGGCAGCGCCACGATCGAGCAGCGGCTGGCGCGTCGCCTGCTGATGGTGTCGCTACGGCTCGGCAGCCGACAGCTTGCGCTGACGCACGAGGCGCTGGCGCAGCTCCTCGCAGTGCGCCGCTCGGGCATCACCGTTGCGCTGCACATGCTGGAGGCGCGGCGCGTCATCCGCTCGCGCCGGAACCTGGTCGAGATTCTCGACTACGAGGGCCTGGCGCGCGTTGCCGGTAGTGGCCACCTCAGCTGCACGGAGGCTGGCGCGTTCCCATCTCGATGAAGGCGTCCCAGGCTGGCGTCACTTGGGCGCCAGCACCATCACCATCTGCCGGCCTTCCATGCGCGGCATCGATTCGATCTTGGTGATCGGGTCCATCTCGCCGCGCACGCGGTTCAGCACCTGCATGCCGAGGTCGGCATGGACCATCTCGCGGCCGCGGAAGCGCAGGGTGACCTTCACCTTGTCGCCTTCCTCGATGAAGCGCTTCATCGCCCGCATCTTCACTTCGTAATCGTGGTCGTCGATGTTGGGGCGCATCTTGATCTCTTTGACCTCGATCACCTTCTGGTGCCTCCGGGCCTCGTGCGCCTTCTTCTGCGCCTCGTACTTGTATTTGCCGTAGTCGGAGATCTTGGCGACTGGCGGGACGGCATTTGGCGAGATCTCGATGAGATCGAGACTGGCCTCCTCGGCCATTTCAATCGCCTCGCGGGTGCTCAGCACACCGACCATGTCGCCGTTTTCATCGATCAGGCGGACTTGCGGCGCCTTGATCTCGTTGTTCACGCGCGGACCGTCACGGGTCGGCGCGCTCTGTTGTGCAGGACGTGCTATGGCTAACTTCTCCCTCGTTGATGCCCCTTCCGGGGCGGAACGAGGCCGCAACCGCCCCTAGAAGGGCGGCTGGGCCTCCGTTGAAAGTGTAGTGACGGCGGCCCCCAATTCAAGGACCTCCTGCTTTTCCGAGCCCAGGCGCCGGATTGCCACCGTCTTGCTCTCCATGTCGCGTCGGCCGACCGCCAGGATCAGCGGGACGTGGGCCAGCGAATGCTCGCGGACCTTGTAGTTGATCTTCTCGTTGCTGAGGTCCAGGTCGACCCGCAGGCCGGCGGCCCGCAGTTTCGCAGCGACCTCCTCGGCATAGCTGTCGGCATCGCTGACGATCGTCGCTACCACCGCTTGCGTCGGCGCCATCCACAGCGGGAAGCGGCCGGCATGGTGCTCGATCAGCACGCCGATGATGCGCTCGAAGCTGCCGAAGATGGCGCGGTGCAGCATGACGGGAGTCTTGCGCGAGCCGTCCTCGGCGACGTACTCGGCGCCAAGCCGGCCCGGCACCACGAAATCGACTTGCAGCGTGCCGCACTGCCAGTCGCGGCCGATCGCGTCGCGCAGCACGAACTCGAGCTTGGGGCCGTAGAACGCGCCCTCGCCGGGATTGAGGATGACGTCGAGCCCGGCCGCCTTTGCCGCCGACTTGAGCGCGCCCTCGGCCTGGTCCCACACCGCATCGGATCCGGCGCGCACCGGCGGCCGGTCGGAGAACTTCACGAAGTACTCGAAGCCGAGGTCCTTGTAGACCTCGTCGAGCAGCTTGCAGAACCGGATCGTCTCGCTCTCGATCTGGTCCTCGCTACAGAAGATGTGGGCGTCGTCCTGGGTGAAGTTGCGCACCCGCAGGATGCCGTGCAGCGCGCCCGACGGCTCGAAGCGATGGCACGAGCCCATCTCGGCCATGCGCAGCGGCAGCTCGCGATAGCTGCGCAAGCCCACCTTGAAGATCTCGACGTGGCACGGGCAGTTCATCGGCTTCAGCGCGAAGATGCGCTTCGTCGAATCGGCGATGTACTCGCGCAAGCCCTCCTCGTTCTCGCTGAGATACATGTTCTCGCGGAACTTCTCCCAGTGGCCCGAGGACTCCCATAGCTTGCGGTCGACCAGCTGCGGCGTCTTCACCTCGACATAGCCGCCGGCCTCGAGCTTGCGCCGAAGATAGCCCTCGATCGTGCGCCAGAACGTCCAGCCCTTGGGATGCCAGAACACCATGCCGGCAGCTTCTTCCTGCTGATGGAAGAGGCCCATCTCGCGGCCGATGCGGCGATGATCGCGCTGCTCGGCTTCCTCGATGCGCTTGAGGTATGCCTTGAGGTCCTTGTCGGAGAAGAACACCGTGCCGTAAACGCGCTGCAGCTGGGCGTTCTTGGCGTCACCGCGCCAGTAGGCGCCCGACACCTTGGTCAGCTTGAACGCCTTGCCGAGCTTGCCGGTCGAGGGCAGGTGCGGGCCGAGGCACATGTCGAGCCAGTCGCCCTGCTTGTAGACCGAAATCTCCTCGTCCTTGGGCAGTTCGTCGGCCCATTCGGCTTTAAACTGCTCGCCATGGTCGGCGAAGTACTGCTTGATCTTGGCGCGGTCCCAGACCTCGCGCGTGATCGGCAGGTCGCGATCGACGATCTCGGCCATGCGCTGCTCGATTTTGGCGAAGTCCTCGGGCGTGAACGGGTGGTTACGCACGAAATCGTAGTAGAAGCCGTCCTCCGTCGAGGGACCGAACGTGATCTGCGTGCCGGGATAGAGCTCCTGCACCGCCTGGGCGAGCACATGCGCCGCGTCGTGGCGCAATAGCTCGAGCGCCTCCGGGTCGCGCGACGTCACGATGCCGATCCTGGCGTCGTGATCGACGATCGTCGAAAGGTCCTTCAGCTTGCCGTCGACCTTGACGGCCAAAGCGGCCTTGGCGAGGCCTGGGCCGATCGCGGCGGCGATGTCGGCGCCGCTGACGGGTTTGTCGAATTTGCGGACCGATCCGTCCGGCAGGGAAATGTTGATCACGGTAACCACCTGGAAAGAAGAATTCGAACACGACGCAGCGGCCGACGCAAAACGTCGACGGCGCCAAGCCGGGAGGCGGCACAAAGGCTCGCGCCCGGCCGAATCAAGTTCGAACGGTGGTCAGTGATGCTGGGACGGGGAAAAACAGCCGGTCCATGCGAGCGGAAATAGAGATCGAAGGCAGGCCCGTCAAGTCGCCGCTTCAGAGCCGGCTGCCGCTCCAGCGGAAGGGGATGGCGGTCCCGTCGGGCTGGTAGGAGCCGGTGAGCGTCCGTTCGTCGCGATACTCCAGCCGGAAATGGCCGCGCATCGGGAAGTCGGCGTCGCCTGATTGCGCGAAGCGGCCGATCCAGACGTCCTGGTTGAAGCCCATCGGACCGCTCAGCCTTGCCGCCGGCCCGTTCATCTTCCAGTGGCCTTCGAGGTCGCCGTTGCGGTTGGTCGAGATGGTGAGCGTGCCGCGGCACGGACACCTGAAGTCGATCGGGCCGTCCCAGCTCAGGTCCCAGACCCCCAGGAAGTCGGCGGCATTGCCCGTCGGCGGCCCGAGGAACTGGCCGGTCGGTCCGCCGGCCGGCGGCCCGGAAAGCTGGGCCTGTGCCGGCGCAGCCGCCAGCACGAGGACGGCAAGCAGCATCAGGCGTTGCAGCGACATGGTCAGTCTCCCCCCGACAGCCGATCATAGAGTGCGAGCAGCCGCTCGTTGCTGCGCGCCAGCGAATAGTGCCGCCGCGCATGCTCCTGCGCCGCGCGGGCCAACTCGGCGCGCCGCTCGACACTGAGCGAGATCGCCGTCTCGAGCGCCTTGGCGAGCGAGCCTGCATCGGCGAGCGCCGCCAGCCATCCAGTGATGCCGGGGCGGACGGCCTCGGCCGCGCCGCCGCCTTCCTCGGCGATCACCGGCCGGCCCATCGCCTGCGCCTCGATCAGCGCGCGGCTGAAGCCGCGGCGCGTGCCGCCGGTCGCCACCACCACGTCGGCCAGCATGTAGGGCGCCGGCATGTCCTCGACATAAGGGCCGATCTGCACGCGGCCGAGGAGGTCGGCCTGCACGATCTGGCGCTCCAGCTCCTTCTCGAACGCCGTCATCCCGGCGGTCTGTCCCAGCAGCAGGCAGAACACATCGTCGCGCCCGAGCTGCTTGATCGCCTGGATCAGGGTGAGCCGGCCGGGCTCGTCGCGCGCCGCGCAGATCACGACATGGCAGTGGTCCGGCACACGCAGCTCGGCAGCGAGCCGGATCAGCCGCTCGGCGCGCACGCCGGCGGGATCGAAGCGATCGAGGTTGATGCCGGGCTTGATCGTCTCGAGCTTGTCGGCGACGGCGGGCAGGCGCGCCAGCGCATCGCGGGCGATGTGGTCGGAAACCGCGACCATCGCGTCGGCCTGCGCCTGGCGCCGCTCGACGAAGCGCTCGACCCGCGTGTTGCCGACGAACGGATGATGCAGCGTGGCGATGCTCTTGACCTTGAGGCGCCGCGCCACCGACTGGGCGATCCAGCTGGTTGCCGGCGTGCGGGCCTGCACCACGCTGACCTCGACGTCGCGCAGGCTGGCGAACAGCCGGGTCGGCAGGGAATAGCGCGCCCACAGGGGATTGCGGTCGTTCGGCAACTCGAGGTGCTTGCCGTGCAGGCGCAGGAGCTGCGGCACCAGCATGCCGCCGGCCGAGGCGACGGTGGCGCTCCCGCCGGCGGCGAGGGCGGCCTGGGCGGCGTCGATGGTGGCCCGGGCCAAGCTGCCGCCGTCGAGCGACGGCACGATCTGAAGCAGATGCGGGGGCGACACGGCTATGGCACGTAACACGGCATGAGCAATCGAGATAGGGTACAGGCGCTGGCTCGGCCCAATGGCCATCTGGTGGCCCATGCGAAAACCGAAGGCCGCGCGCCGACGGTGGTGTTCCTGGGCGGCTTCCGGTCGGACATGACCGGGACCAAGGCGATCGCGCTCGAGGACTGGGCGCAGCGCACCGGACGGGCCTATCTGCGCTTCGACTATTTCGGCCACGGCCAGTCGTCGGGCCGCTTCGAGGACGGCACGATCGGCCGCTGGCTCGACGATTCGCTCGCGGTGATCGACGGGCTCACGACCGGGCCGCTGGTGCTGGTCGGCTCGAGCATGGGCGGCTGGCTGGCGCTGCTGGTGGCGCTCGCGCGGCCCTCGCGGCTGGCCGGCCTGGTGCTGATCGCCGCCGCACCGGATTTCACCGAGCGCATGCTGCTGCACGGCCTCTCGCCCGAAGACCGCGCGACCCTAAAGCGCGAGGGCCGGCTGGTGCGGCCGTCGCAATATTCGTCCGAGCCTTCGGTCTTCACCTGGCGGCTGATCGAGGAGGGGCGCGACCACCTGGTGCTCGACAAGCCGCTCGTGCTGCCCTGCCCGGTGCGGCTGCTGCACGGCCAGAGCGATCCCGACGTGCCGTGGGAATATTCGCTGCAGATCGCCCGTCATCTCGAGGCACCTGAGGTGGTGACGACCTTCGTGAAAGGCGGCGACCATCGGCTGAGCACGCCGGCCGACATCGCCCGCCTGATCGCGACCGTCGAGGAACTCATTCCTGTTCCTCTCCCCTAACGGGGGAGAGGAGAAAGAGAAGCAATTGCGCGCAAGCCCTCGCGGTAGGTCGGATAGCGCAGGGTCACGCCGAGCTCCTGCTTGATGCGATCGTTCCGCACGCGGCGGTTCTCGTCGTAGAACGAGCGGGCCATCGCGCTCAGGGTCGGCGCGACCTCGGCCCACGGCAGGAGCGGTGGCATCGGCTGCGCCAGCAGTTCGCAGGCATAGGCGATCACCTCGCTGTTGGGCGCGGGCAGGTCGTCGGCGACGTTGTAGATCGCGCCGGGCGAGGGCCGCGTCATCGCCGCCAGCACTGTGGCCGCGATATCCGCGACGTGGATGCGCGAGAAGACCTGGCCGGACTTGTCGATGCGCCGCGCCTGGCCCGCCGTCACCTGGTCGATCGCGCTGCGGCCGGGCCCATAGATCCCGGGCAGGCGGAAGATGTCGACGATGGCGCCGGCCTCGAGCCCGATCGCCTGCCAGGCGCGCTCGGCGGCGAGCCGCGCAACGCCGCGCGGCTGGCCCGGCGTGGCGGGCGTGGTTTCGTCGACCCAGCCGCCGCCGTGATCGCCATAGACGCCGGTGGTCGAGAGGTAGCCGAACCAGCGGGCGTCGCGCAGCAGCGGCGCTGAGACCGTGAGCACCGGATCGCCGGCAGCGCCCGGCGCGATGGTGCAGAGCACGTGACTGGCGTCCGCGAGCATGCCGGCGGCGGGCGCCGTCGTGCCGTCGAACAGATGGGTCTCGCCGCGCCTTGTCGGCATCGCGCACGGTGCCGGCGACCGGCCAGCCGGCCGCCCGGGCGAGCTTGGCGATTTCAAGGCCGCTATAGCCCAGGCCGAAGACGAAAAGGCGTCCGGTCATCTTGTCAGAATCGCTGCGACGGGGTTCTTTGCAACCATGTTCTCATCGGTATCGTTTTCGCGGGCCCTGTTCCTGGTGATGCTCGCGACGCCGGCGCTGGCGCAGAAGAAGGTCGAGACGGTCGATCCGTTCGCGCCGACGCCCAACCATGCGCGCCGCTACGCCGCGTGCATGCAGCAGGCGCGCCGCGAGCCCCTGAAGGCGCTGCCGATCGCCGAGAAGTGGAAGGCCGAGGGCGGTGGGCTGGGCGCGCGTCACTGCGTGGCGATCGCGATGTTCGAAGCCGGCAAGTACGTTCCGGCAGCGACGCAGCTCGAGGCGCTCGAGCGCGACATGGGCAGCGAGCGGCCGGGCCTGCGCGGCGAGCTGTTGGCGCAAGCGGGCCAGGCCTGGATGGAAGCCAACCAGGCCGAGAATGCTGCGGCGGTGCAAAGCCGGGCGCTCGACCTCAAGCCGCAGGACGTCGAGCTGTGGATCGACCGCGGGCTGAGCTTCGCCGCCATGCGAGCCTGGCCGCGCGCCATCTCCGATTTCGACCGCGCGCTCATGCTGGAGCCCTACAAGGTCGAGATCTACGTGCTGCGCGCCGCCGCCTGGCGCAACGCCGGCAACCCGGCGAAGGCGCAGGCCGATGCCGACCGGGCGCTCACGATCGCGCCCGACAATCCGGACATCCTGCTCGAGCGTGCCCTCTCTCTGCAGGCGCAGGGCAACCAGACGGCGGCTGCGGTGGATTTCACCAAGGTCATGAAGCTCGCCCCGGCGGGCTCCGACACGGCCAGGCGGGCGGAGGCCGGCTTGCGAGGTGAGCCGTCCCCAGCACCGCCGCCTGCGGCCACCAAGCGCTAGTAAGCCGGCAGGCCGTGAGCTAAGACCGGAGCAATGCAACGTCTTGCCCTCTCGCTCGCCGTCCTGATGCTCGCCGGCGCGGCGTTCGCCCAGACGCCATCGACCAACGAGCAGGCGCCGTCGCCGATGTATCCCGCGCCGCCGCCGCTCAAGGCGCCCGAGGTCGACAAGGGCGCGCCGCTCGGCAATCTCAGCTCGCCGCTGGCCGCCGACCAAGCCAGGCCGACCCAGACGAAGATCGATTCGGACGCCGAGGCGCAGCTCTTCGTCTATGCGACGCGGATTACCTGGGGCCGCTACGCCAAGCTCAAGGGCGCCAAGCCCGGCGCGGCGGTCGTGACCAAACAAGGGCCGCTGTGGACGATCAAGGGCCGGCTCGACAGCGCGGCGCCCGGCAGCGAGGGCGACTGGGCGTCGATCGACGGCGTCGTCGAGCGCATCGAGGCGGGCAAGGTCCAGCTGCGCGGCGAGGTCGCCTTCCGCGTCGCCAAGGTGATGAACGGCGCGCCGTGCAAGGTCTCGGGCCTCCTGCACTTCCGCCGCTCCGGCAAGTCGCAGGTCTGGCGCCTCGTCGAGGGCGACAATCCGTGCGACGGCACGCAAGAGCTGTTCGACCTGGTCTACGACAAGCCGGCCGAGAAGAAGCCTGTCCCGGCGCAGCCGAAGCGGGGTTGACGCTCCTATAAGTCTCGAATCTTGTCGATCGCTCCGCGCGCCAGCGCGTCGGCGCGATCGTTTTCGACATGGCCGCTATGGCCCTTCACCCAGGCCCAGTGCACGCGATGCGGCTGCGCCGCCGCGGCGAGGCGCTGCCACAGCTCGACGTTCTTGACCGGCTTCTTGTCGGCGGTGCGCCAGCCGTTCTTCTTCCAGCCGTGGATCCACTTGGTGGCGCCCTCCAGCACGTACTTGCTGTCGGTGTAGAGTCGCACGACGCACGGCCGCTTCAGCGCCTCCAGCCCCGAGATCGCGGCCATCAGCTCCATCTTGTTGTTGGTCGTGGCCGGCTCGCCGCCGGACAGCTCGCGCTCCTTCTCGCCCATCCGCAGGATCGCGCCCCAGCCGCCCGGCCCGGGATTGCCGCTGCAGGCGCCGTCGGTGAACAGCTCGACCTCGGGTGTGCTCACAGGCCGTAGTCCATCAGCGACTTCACATCGCGATGGAAGCGCAGCTTGGCGAGGTATTCGTTGGGGTCCTTGCGCTTGACCATCGCGCCGGCCGGCGTGTGCACCCAGTCGTACAGCCGGGTCAGCATGAAGCGCAGCGCCGAGCCGCGCGCCAGCGTCGGCAGCGCCCGGCGCTCGTCGTCGCCGAGCGGCCGCACCTTGTCGTAGCCCTGCAGCAGGGCGCGCGCCTTGGTGGCGTTGAAGGCGTTGTCCGGCTCGAAGCACCAGGCGTTCAGGCAGACCGCCACATCGTAGGCCAGGTAGTCGTTGCAGGCGAAATAGAAGTCGATGATCCCCGACAGCCGCTCGTTCAGGAAGAAGACATTGTCGTTGAACAGGTCGCCATGGATGACGCCCGAGGGCAGCGCCTTGGGCCAGCTCGCCTCGAAGAAATCGAGCTCGGCCGAAAGTTCATGGGCGAGGCTTTGGTCGATGTGCCGGCGCGAGCCTTCGAACAGCGGCCGCCAGCCCGACACCGACAGCGCGTTCGGCCGCTTCATCGCGAAGTCGCGGCCGGCGAGATGGAGTGCCGCCGTCGCCTCGCCGACCGGACTGCAATGCTTCACCGTCATGCGGCGCGGCCACATGCCCTGCAGGAAGCTGGTCACGGCGGCGGGCTTGCCGGCGAGCGTGCGCAGCGCGTTGCCGTCGCGGCCGTGGATCGGCCGCGGGCAGTTGATGCCGCGCGCGGCGAGGTGGTCCATCAGGCCGAGGAAGAACGGCAGGTCGCGCGGATCGACGCGCTTTTCGTAGAGCGTCACCATGTACTGGCCGCGCGTCGTGGCGAGCACGTAGTTGGTGTTCTCGACGCCCTCGGCGATGCCCTTGAAGGACTCCGCCTGGCCGATGTCGTAGTCTGCGAGAAAGGCCTCGAGCTCGGCGTCGCTGACCTCCGTGTAGACGGCCATCAGGCGACCAGCTGGCGCGGCAGCTTGAACACCACGTTCTCGTCGGTCGTGCGCACTTCCTCGACCGTGACCTCGTAGCGCTCGCGGCAGGCGGCGATCAGCTCCCGAGCCGCTGCGCATCGCCCAGCCAGTCCCAGTCCATGTCGGCGGCGCGCTGCACCAGGCGCGAGCGGGCGCAGCCGTAGTTGGCCGCCACTTCGACCAGCCGCATCGAGTTGGAGGAGTTGGGCGCGCCGATCACCACCAGCGCGTCGCAGCGCTCGGCGATCGCCTTCACCGCGGCCTGGCGGTTGGTGGTGGCGTAGCAGATGTCTTCCATCTTCGGACCCTGGATCGCCGGGAAGCGGCGGCGCAGCGCGGCCACGATCGCCGTCGTGTCGTCGACCGACAGCGTGGTCTGCGTGGCATAGGCGAGGCTCGACGGATCGGGCACCTCGAGCGTCTCGGCCTGCGCTGCGTCCTCGACCAGGAGCACCGCGCCGGCCGGCAACTGGCCCATCGTGCCGATCACCTCGGGATGGCCGGCATGGCCGATCAGCACGACCGTGCGGCCCGACTCGTGATGACGCTCGGCCTCGCGATGGACCTTGGAGACCAGCGGGCAGGTCGCGTCGACATAGAGCAGGTGGCGGCGCGCCGCCTCCGACGGCACCGCCTTGGGCACGCCGTGCGCCGA
>VBAF01000076.1:0-17655 GCA_005884705.1 Alphaproteobacteria bacterium | reverse complement strand
ACGAAGCGGTTGTGCACGATCTCGTGCCGGACATAGACCGGCCGGCCGTAGCGCGCGAGGGCGCGCTCGACGATCTGGATGGCGCGGTCGACGCCGGCGCAGAAGCCGCGTGGACTGGCGAGCAGAATCGTGAGCGGCTTCCTGGCGTGTGTCATGAGAAAAGGATGATAGAGACCGGCTCGCTTGCAGGCCTGCGGACCATTGCCTAGAGTCCGCCGGCAAAGCAACGGGGAACTATATGACGGAGCCGGTCATCGCGGCCAAAACACCTGCAAAAGTGGCGCTTGAGGCCGGCAAGGACTATTGGTGGTGCGCTTGCGGCATGAGCAAGAACCAGCCGTTCTGCGACGGCAGCCACAAGGGCAGCGGCCTCACGCCGATGAAATTCACCGCCGACAAGACGGGCGACCACTGGCTGTGCGCCTGCACGCCCTGGCGGCCCTCGTGCTCGCCGGCTGCGGCCGTTCGGCGAAGGACCAGGCGGCGGCGTCCTCCTGCCCGCCGCCGCTGACCGTGCAGGATGCCCAGCGCATCACCCGCTTCAAGGAGGGCGCCGGCCGCGATCCCCGCGACGTCGTGTTCGAGGCGGCGATGGTGAGCGCCGGCACCGCCTGCACGATGGGCCGCAACAAGCTCGAGGTCGACGTGGTGATGCGGATCGCCGTCAATGCCGGCCCGTCGGTCGCCGGCGGCGTGACGCGGGTGCCGTTCTTCGTGCGTGTGCTCGACGCCTCCGGCAACGTGGTCCAGGGCATCGACGAACTGGCCGACTACAAGATCAGCCCGACCAGCCCGCGCGGCATGACCGACGAGACGGTGGCGGTGACCCTGCCGTTCACGGAGCAGCGCGACCTCGGCGCCTATCGCATCGCCGTGGGCCTGAAGCCGACGGCGCAGGAACTCGACTACAACCGCCGCGGCGCGGCGCGCTGATCTAGGTCGTCACCGGCCTGAGCCAGGTCCGCTGCTCGACCAGGATGCAGCGCTGCTCTTGGGCGAAGCGGAAGTTGGCGATCGCCGCCGGGTCCGATTGGAGCCGCGCGCGATAGGCTTCGTAGGCGGCGAGACTGTCGAACTGTATCAGCGCGTGGGCGATGTTGTTGGTGCCCTCGTGCGGCATGAAATAGCCGATCAGGTCGCCGCCGCAGGCCGGGATGATGGCGAGCCAGTTGCGGGCATAGGTCTCGAAGGCGTCGCGCTTGAACGGGTCGAGCACGTAGCGGATGGCGCAGGTCACGGTCATGGGCAGCCTCCTTGGGGCCGACCCAAGCTAAACTTGTCCAATCGACGGATGTTTCGGCGGCTGCCGAAGCGCTAGACTGTGCCCCGACCCACGAGGAGATCGGCGTGAGCGCTTATGCGGACCGGTTGGAGGCTTTGGCGGCGGAGGCGGCGGATCGTTGCACCGGCTGCGGCAAGTGTTTCGAGGTCTGCCCGACCGCGCGCGAGATCGGCCTCGACGCCGGCGAGGCGAAGACCCGCGTCGGCGAGCTCACCGCCCTGACGCGCGGCGCGGCGCCGGTCGAGCCGTTGCAGAAGTGGCTGAACGCCTGCGACGGCAGCGCCCGCTGCACCGCTGCCTGCCCGGAGGACATCAACGTCCGCCAGTGGGTCACCATCGCCAAGATGAAGGCGCTGGAGGCGACGCGGCCGCGCTCGGAAGGCGCCACCAACGCCGCCGGCCGCTTCCGCCACATGGCGCAGGCGGTGCGGCTGCTGGCCAGCATGCAGCTCCCCTCGGAGACCTTGCAGCGCATCCTGGCGCCGGCCGAGCGGCGCACCTCGGACGTGCTGTTCTATACCGGCTGCAACGTGCTGCGCACGCCGCACATCGTGCTCAACGTCATGGACATCCTCGACGCGCTCGAGCTCGACTTCGACGTGGTCGGCGGCACTGCCCATTGCTGCGGCGTCTACCAGTTCCAGGAAGCCGACCTGCCGACCTACGAGCGAATGGGCCATCGCACCTTCCAGCGCTTCGGCCAGTCCGGCGCCGCCAAGGTGCTGACCTGGTGCCCGACCTGCACCAAGAACTTCGACGAGCTGGAGAAGGACGTCGAGCCGCCGGCCTTCGATCTCGGCCATGTCAGCGAGTTTCTTGCCGCCAACCTCGACGCGCTCCGGGCGCGCTTCACGACAGACCAGCCCAGGCGGCGCGTGGTGATCCACGAGCATCTCGGCATCGGCGCCACGCTCCACAGCATCGCCACGCTCCTGAAGGCGGTGCCCAACCTCGAGCTGGTCGAGCTGCCGCAGGATTCGGGCTTCTCCTATGCCTGCGGCGGGCAGGCGGCGAAGTTCAAGGACCGCGAGCAGGCGATCCATCGCGCGCTGGCCGAAGGCGCGGTCGCGGCCGGCGCCGACACCATCGTCACCATGTACCATTCCTGCCATCGCGCGCTCAGCGGCGCCGAGGCGGTCTATCCGCTGCGCGTCGTCAACTTCACCGACATCCTCGCCGAGGCGCTCGGCCGCGGCGGACATCCGGACTATTACCAGCTCTACAAGAAGGGCGGCGCGATGGACGAGGCGGTCGCCGCGGCGCGCAAGTTCCTGCAGGACAACGGCGTGCGGGTCGACGAGAGCTCGGTGCAGTCGCTCACCGCCGACATCTTCAACGAGACCGGCTTGGCCGGCGGTCGCGAAGCCTTTCAGGAAGCGTTCACGTCGCTGGCGCGACAATCGTGAGCCGCGTCGCGGTCCTGCTGGTGGTGCTTGCCGCGGCCGGATGCGTGACCACGGGCAGTACGCCGCCGGACGTCGGCAACTTCAAAGGTCAGGCGAGCCAGCCGATCCTGGCGAAGCTCGGCCCGCCGGAGTCTCGCGACAGCGTCGCGGGCGGCACGGTCTATCGCTGGCGCAGCGCGGTCCGCCAGGAAAGCGCCGCGGTCCAGATCACGGTCGTCGATTATTCGTCGGGCCGGCCGATGGCGAACCAGGAGACGGTCTTCAGGCCGCAGACCGAGACGTGCACGCTCAGCCTCACCGTCGATGCCGCAGGCCGGGTCAGCGACTTCACGCGCGACGGCAGCCGGCAGGCCTGCGCGCCGTTGCTCGATCGGCTGGGCATGCCCTGACCGCGCACGAATTGCGGTAGACGGTCGCCGGGGCCACGCTTATGGTCGCCGCACCCAGATGATCCCTGTGGGAGAGACCGCTGTGATGGCGGCGCCGAAGGAGCAACCGGCCCCGGAAACTCTCAGGCAAACGGACCGCAGGAGGATTGGGTCTCTGGAAAGTGGCGACTGCTTCGGCGGACGCCCACCGACGAAGTAAGGCTGCGACCGCGTCTTCGAAGGCGCGTAGCCGAATCTTTCAGGTCTCCGGACAGAGGGGGTCGCGAGCGGCGCGGCATTGCGCCGGGCAACGCGACTCTGACGGAGACCCTGTTGAGCCAATCCGGTCCTCTCAAACGCACGCCGCTCCACGCGCTGCACCAGGAATTGGGCGCGCGCCTGGTGCCGTTCGCCGGCTACGAGATGCCGGTCCAGTACCCGACCGGCATCCTGGCCGAGCACGCGCACACCCGCAGCGCCGCCGGCCTGTTCGATGTCTCGCACATGGGCCAGGTGCGGCTGACGGCCAAGCCCGGCCACAGCGCCGCCAAGGCGCTGGAGACACTGGTGCCGGGCGACATCGTGGGCTTGCTGCCCGGCCAGCAGCGCTACACCCAGTTCACCAACCCGCACGGCGGCATCCTCGACGATCTGATGGTGACCTCGACCGGCGATCATCTGCTGCTGGTCGTCAACGCCGCGTGCAAGGACGCCGACCTCGCGCACATCCAGAAGCATCTGTCGGCCACCTGCGAGATCGAGCCGATGTTTTCCCGAGGGCTCCTCGCCCTGCAAGGCCCGCAGGCCTCCCAGGCATTGGCGCGGCTGGTGCCCTCGCTCGCCACGATGAAGTTCATGACCGGCGCCTTCGTCACGCTCGACGGCGCGCAGTGCTACGTCACGCGCTCGGGCTATACCGGCGGCGACGGCTACGAGATCTCGACGCCGGCCGACAAGGCCGAGGCGATCGCGCGGCTGTTGCTGGCACAGCCCGGGGTGAAGGCGATCGGTCTCGGCGCGCGCGATTCGCTACGGCTCGAGGCTGGGCTTTGCCTCTACGGCCACGACATCGACACCACCACCACGCCGATCGAAGCGGGCCTGCTGTGGAGCATCGGCAAGGAACGCCGTACCCAGGGCGGCTTCCCCGGCGCCGACGTGATCCGCCGGCAGATCGCCGAGGGCGCGCCGCGCAAGCGGGTCGGCCTCTTACCCGAGGGCAAGGCGATCGCTCGCGAGGGCGCGGAGATCGCGCTCGACGGCAAGGTGATCGGCAAGGTCACGTCGGGCGGCTTTGCGCCGACGCTCGGGCGCGCCGTCGCCATGGGTTACGTCGAGAAGGCCCCATTCGGCGATAAGGGGCCAGCCAACGGAACGAAGGTCGATCTCGTGGTTCGCGGCAAGCCCGTGCCAGCCGAGATCGTGCCCATGCCCTTCGTCAAACACGCCTACTACCGCGGATAGGAGCC
The DNA here is from genome assembly GCA_005884705.1 of Alphaproteobacteria bacterium. Classification (GTDB taxonomy): domain Bacteria; phylum Pseudomonadota; class Alphaproteobacteria; order Reyranellales; family Reyranellaceae; genus Reyranella. The sequence continues at coordinate 13,130 of VBAF01000076.1, read as the reverse complement.
TGCGATGACCGTCAAATACAGCAACGAACACGAATGGATCCGCGTCGAAGGCGAGGTCGGCACGGTCGGTATCAGCCCGTATGCGCAGGAGCAGCTCGGCGACGTGGTGTTCGTCGAGGTGCCGCAGGCCGGCCGCACCGTCGCCAAGGGCGAATCGGTCGCGGTGGTCGAATCGGTCAAGGCCGCGTCGGACATCTACTCGCCTGTTTCGGGCGACGTGACCGACGGCAATGCCGCGCTCGCCGACGCGCCGGGCGACATCAATGCCGATCCGATGGGCAAGGGCTGGATCTTCAAGATCAAGCTCGCCAACAAGGCCGACCTCGACGGGCTGATGGACCAGGCGGCCTACGACGCTTTCGTGAAGAGTCTTTCCTGAGAGGATTGGGCTGATGCGCTATCTCCCCCTCACCGAGTCCGACCGCCGCGAGATGCTGGCCAAGATCGGCGCCCGGTCGGTCGACGAGCTGTTCCGCGACGTGCCTCAGTCGGCGCGGCTCGGCGCCAAGGTCGCGGGCCTGCCCGATCATCTCGGCGAGCTCGAGGTCGAACGCGCCTTCCAGGCCTATGCCGCCAAGAACGTCTCGCCGTCCGCGGCGCCGTTCTTCATCGGCGCCGGCGCCTATCGCCATCACGTGCCGTCGACCGTCGACTACATGATCCAGCGCGGCGAGTTCCTGACCTCCTACACGCCCTACCAGCCCGAGATCACGCAAGGCACGCTGCAGTATCTGTTCGAGTTCCAGACGCAGATCGCGCTGCTGACCGCCATGGAGGTGGCCAACGCCTCGATGTACGACGGCTCGACCGGCGCGGCCGAAGCGGTGTTGATGGCCAACCGCATCACGCGCCGCGAGAAGGCGCTGATCTCCGGCGGCCTGCACCCGCAATATCGCCGCGTGATCGAGACCACGGCACGCTGGGAAGGCTTCCATGCCGTTGCCCACAAGCCCGACGTCGACGGTCGCGAGGAGCTGATCTCGGCAATCGACAAGGAAACCTCCTGCGTCGTCGTGCAGAACCCGGGCTTCTTCGGTCATGTGCGGGATTTCAGCAAGCTCGCCGAGGCCTGCCATGCGGCGGGCGCGCTGTTGATTGTCGTGGTGACCGAGGTGGTGTCGCTCGGCCTGATCAAGCCGCCGGGCGAGATCGGCGCCGACATCGTGGTCTGCGAGGGCCAGTCGATCGGCAACGGGCTGGGCTTCGGCGGCCCCTATGTCGGGCTGTTCGCGACGCGCGAGAAGTACGTGCGCCAGATGCCGGGTCGGCTGTGCGGCGAGACGGTCGATGCCGACGGCAAGCGCGGCTTCGTGCTGACGCTCAGCACCCGCGAGCAGCACATAAGGCGCGAGAAGGCGACCTCCAACATCTGCACCAACGCGGGCCTGTGCGCGCTCGCCTTCACCGTGCATCTCACCTTGCTGGGCGAGGCGGGCTTCAGGCGCCTGGCCGAGCTCAATCACGCCAAGGCGGCGCAGCTCGCCGACAAACTCGCGGCGGTGCCCGGTGTGCAACTCTTGAACGACAGCTTCTTCAACGAGTTCACCGTGCGGCTGCCCAAGCTTGCCGCGCCGGTGGTCGAGGCGCTGGCGGGCCGGCGCATCCTTGCCGGCCTGCCGGCATCGCGGCTCATCGCCGACGATCCGTCGGTTGCCAATCTGCTGCTGCTTGCCGCCACCGAGATGTCGACGGACCACGGCATGGACGCTCTCGTCGCCGGCCTGAAGGAGGTGCTGTGATGGCCGCTTCACAAGATCGTAGTCTGGGCCGCAGCGGCGGCATCGTCGCGGGCGAATCGACGGCGCCTGCGACCTTCACCGGTAACCGGGCGCTGCAGCTCGAGGAGCCGCTGATCTTCGAGATGGGCCAACCCGGCCGCTGCGGAGTCGATTTGCCGGAGCCGCCGAAAGTGAAGGATCGCCTGAACGGCCTGCGCCGCACGGGCGACGTCGGCCTGCCGGGCTTGAGCGAGCCGCAGGTGGTGCAGCACTACACGCGGCTCAGCCAGAAGAACTACGCCATCGACATGGGCGTCTATCCGCTGGGCTCGTGCACCATGAAGCACAATCCGCGCATCAACGAGAAGGTGGCGCGGCTGCCTGGCATCGGCGACCTCCATCCGCTGCAGCCGGTCTCGACGGTGCAGGGCGCGCTCGAGCTGATCGACGCGCTGGCACATTGGCTGAAGACCCTGACCGGCATGCCGGCGGTGGCGATGTCGCCGGCCGCCGGCGCGCACGGCGAGATGTGCGGCATGATGGCGATCGCCGCCGCCTTGGACGCCAAGGGCGAGCGCGCGCAGCGCCGCATCGTGCTGGCGCCCGAATCGGCGCACGGCACCAACCCCGCGACCGCCGCGGCGCTCGGCTTCACGGTCAAGCCGATCCCGGCCAACGATCATGGCAGGGTCGACCTCGCCGCGCTCAAGGCCGCGCTCGGTCCCGACGTGGCGGCGATCATGCTGACCAACCCCAATACCTGCGGCCTGTTCGAGAGCGAGATCGTCGAGATTTCCGCCGCCGTGCACGCGGCGGGCGCCTACTTCTACTGCGACGGCGCCAACTTCAACGCGATCGTCGGCCGCGTTCGGCCGGGCGACCTCGGCGTCGACTGCATGCACATCAACCTGCACAAGACCTTCTCGACGCCGCATGGCGGCGGCGGGCCTGGTGCGGGGCCGGTCGTGCTGTCGCAGGCGCTGGCACCCTATGCGCCCTATCCCTGGATCGTGAAGGACGCCAACGGCTGGACCGTTGCCGAGGACGGCGCCAGGGTCGATGGCCAGCCACTGGGACGCCTGAAGGCCTTTCATGGCCAGATGGGCATGTTCACCCGAGCGCTTGCCTACATCATGAGCCACGGCGCCGACGGCCTGAAGCAGGTCGCCGAGGACGCAGTGCTGTCGGCCAACTATGTGATGGCCGCGCTGAAGGACGTCATGACGCCCGCCTTCGAGGGGCCGTGCATGCACGAGGCGCTGTTCGACGACGGCTTCCTCAAGGACACGGGCGTGAGCACGCTCGACTTCGCCAAGGCGATGATCGACGAGGGTTATCACCCGATGACCATGTACTTCCCGCTGGTGGTCCACGGCGCGATGCTGATCGAGCCGACCGAGAGCCAGGCCAAGGAAGACCTCGACCGGTTCATCGGCGCGCTGCGCTCGCTCGCCGAGAAGGCCAAGAGCGGCACCGCGGCCGAGGATTTCAAGGCAGCACCCCGCTATGCGCCGCGCCGCCGCCTCGACGAGACGCTGGCGGCGCGCAAGCCGGTGCTGCGCTGGCGGCCGAGCAACAGCCTCAAGCAGGCGGCGGAATAGAAAAGGGGGCCCTCTTGGGGCCCCCCGATCTATCGAAGCGCGGTTACGACCGCGGCTGACAGGCCGTCGCCGGCAGGCCCTGCTGGGCCGCCGCCGCCTGGCAGTCCGCCATGGTCTGGTATTGGACCTGCTGCGGCTGTACCTGCTCCGTTTTCAGAGCGCGATCGCGGCGCTGGGCGCTCACGTCGCTGGTCACATCGACCGTCGTCGCACCCAGCGTGAACGCGCCGGCGCCGATCGCGATGATGAAGAAGAGCGGCATGTGAAACTCCTCGGGTTGTTGGCCTGCCGATAGAACGCGGGCGCCTCGCGAGAGGTGGCGGCCCGATTCGGTGCAAACGGCGCATTGCCCTGACAATGCCTTGCAACCGCGCCTGCGCTGGGGCGTTTGGCGGCGCGGCGGTGCGCATGTTATCGCTGGCCCATGCGCATCTTCACGACATTGCCCCAAGAGGATCTGCGAAAAGTCGGTCCCGCCGCCCAGAAGATCGAGGCCGACGGCTATACCGGCGTCAGCACGCAGGAGAACCGGCACGATCCGTTCCTGGCGCTCGCCGTCGCGGGCGTGGCGACCCGCAAGATCGAGCTGCACACCGGCGTGGCGATCTCCTTCCCGCGCTCGCCGATGATCGCGGCCAACATCGGCTGGGATCTCGCGGCCAGCACCGGCGGCCGCTTCACGCTGGGGCTGGGCTCGCAGATCCGGCCGCACAACGAGAAGCGCTTCTCGGTGCCGTGGTCGGCGCCGGCGCCGCGCATGCGCGAGTACATCCAGGCGGTGCGGGCGATCTGGGCGGCGTGGAAGGGCGACGGCAAGCTCGCCTACGAGGGCAAGCACTATCGCTTCACCCTGATGACGCCGAACTTCGTGCCCGAGCCCTACGACGCGCCGGCGCCCCGCATCGGGCTCGCCGCCGTCGGCCCAGCCATGCTCAAGGTGGCGGCCGAGGAAAGCGACGCGGCCAAGCTCCACTCCTTCTGCACGCGCTTGTATCTCGAGAACCGCATCCTGCCGATCCTCTCCGAAGGCCTCGCCAAGTAGGGTCGCAAGCGCGAGGACTTCGAGATCTCGGGCTCGGGCTTCCTGGTGACCGGCAAGGACGACGCGGCGGTGCAGACGCTGTTCGACTGGGTGCGTTACCGCGTGGCCTTCTACGGCTCGACGCCGGCCTACTGGCCGGTGTTCGAGGAGCATGGGCTGGGCGATTTGGGCCGCAAGCTCAACGCCATGACCAAGGCGGGCGCGTGGGACAAGATCGCGGGCGAGGTGTCCGACGACGTCGTCCACCTGTTCGCCGCGGTCGGCCGCCACGACCAGATCGCCCAGGCGATCGAGGCGCGCTTCGGCGGCCTGGTCGACTCGATCGGCGCCAGCGCCAACTCGTCGAAGCCCTCGGACCTGCCGCCCGACCTGATCCAGGATATCGCTCGAATCCCGACGCGCTACAGGAGGCCGACATGAAGCTGGAAGGTGGCTGTTACTGCGGCAATGTCCGCTACGTTGCCGAAGGCGAGCCGGTGCTCAAGGCGCAATGCCATTGCCGCGAATGCCAGTACATCACCGGCGGCGCGCCCAACATGTTCATCGTCATGCCGCTCGACGGGCACAAGTACACCAAGGGCGCGCCCAAGCCGTTCGCGCGGCGCGACCTCGAGCGCCCGGTGACGCGCGAGTTCTGCCCGGACTGCGGCACCCACCTCGCCACCAAGCCCCTGGGCCGGCCGATCGTCGTGGTCAAGGTCGGCACGCTCGACGAGCCTGCGCTGTTCGGCGCGCCGCAGATGGCGATCATCACAATCGACAAACAGCCGTTCCACGAGATCCCCTAAGGTCTGAAAACCTTCGAGCGCATGCCCGGTCGCTGACCGCCGGCAAAGAAAAGCCCCCGCCTTGTGAGCGGGGGCCATAGGTAGCCCGCGATTGATTTTGTGCGGGCGATCTCAGTGCAGGCGGCGCGGCAGCTCGGCGATCGCCTGTTCGACCAGGTCCTGCGACTTGCCCGAGCCGACCTGCTCGCGCAGCAGCGTGCGGGTGGCGGCCAGCGCCACGTCGATGGTGGTGTCGCGCACCTGCTTGGATGCGGCGGCCTCGGATTGGGCGATGCGGTCGAGCGCCTGCTGCTCGCGCAGCGCGATCTGGTTCTGCAGGCCCGCGGCAGCGCGCGCCTGCATGCGGCTCACTTCCTCGCGGGCGTTGGCGAGGATCGCCTCGGCCTCGGCGGTCGCCTGGGCCAGCGTCTGCTCGGCGGCGGCCTTGGCGGCAATTGCTTCGTTGCGCAGGCGCGTCGCATCGGCCAGTGCCCTGGCGATGGCGTCGGAGCGCTTGTCGAGCAGCGCGGTCACCCTGGTCCACAGGATCTTGCCGAGCAGGACCACGAACAGCACGAAGGCAACCGCGACCCAGGTCTCTGGATTGGCGAAGAAGCCGCCTTGTCGGCGGCCCAGGCGGTACCCATCAGCGGCTCCCCTTCGCGGCGGCGACCTTGGCCTTGAGCGCGCCCGCATCGGCCGGCTGGCCGGCGAGCTTGGCATAGACGTCGGCGGCGATGTCGTGCGCCATGTCCTCGAGGCTCTCGAGCACCTGGGCACGCTGGCCGGCGATGCGCTTCTCGGCCTCGTCGATCCGGGCGTTCAGCGTGCTGCCGAGCTCGGCCAGGCGGGCCGAGGTGGCGGCGCTGTCGGCCTCGGCTTGTTCGCGATGCAGGCGGCGGGCCTCCTCGCGCGCGTCGGCGAGGCGCTTTTCGTAGGCGGCGACGAGGGCGCGGGTGTCCTCGCTCGCTCTCTCGGCCGCGTCCAGATCGCTCTGGATGGCGGCCTGACGCTTGCTGAGGGTGTCGTCGATCGCGGGGATCGCGAGCTTCGACATGACCAGGTACAGCACCACGAAGGTGATCACCAGCCAGACGATCTGGGGCGCGAAATCGTGCGGGTAGAGCTGCGGCATGCCGCCCTCGGCCGCCGCCGCCGTACCGCTCGCGCCGGCGAGGAGAGCCATCGCCAGCCCGCTGAAGACCTGCTTGCGCATGATGCTGGGTCCCAAGCCTTTCGGCTCAGAACACGAACAGGATCATGAAGGCGATGACCAGCGCGAACAGCGCCACGGCCTCGGTGAGCGCGAAGCCCAGCAGCACGTTGCCGAACACGCGCGGCGCGGCCTCGGGGTTGCGCAGCGCGCCGGCGACGAAGCTGCCGAAGATGTTGCCGATGCCGACGCCGACGCCGGCGAGGGCGATCGTGGCGAGGCCGGCGCCGATGAGCTTGGCTGCAGAAGCGTCCATGGTACTTAGTCCTTCCTTAGTGATGCAGATGAACGGCGTCGTTGAGATAGAGGCAGGTCAGGATCGCGAAGACATAGGCCTGCAGGAAAGCAATCAGCAGCTCGAGGCCGGTGAAGACCACGATGAAGGCGAGCGGTGCCCAGCCGCCGATGAGGCCGAGCATCACCACGAAGCCGCCGAACACCTTGAGCATGGTGTGGCCGGCCAGCATGTTGGCGAACAGCCGGATCGACAGGCTGAAGGGCCGAATGAAGTAGGAAATGATCTCGATCGGCACCAGCAGCAGCAGCAGCACGACGGGCACGCCCTTCGGCACGAACAGCGACAGGAAGTGCGCGCCGTGGCGGGCGAAGCCGATGACCGTGACGCCGACGAACACCACCGCCGCCATCGCGAAGGTCACGATGATGTGGCTGGTCGGGGTGAACGAGTAGGGCACCAGGCCCAGCACGTTGCAGAACAGGATGAAGACGAACAGCGTCAGCACGAACGGGAAGTACTTCTTGCCGGCGTCGCCGACATTGTCGCGCACCATGTTGGCGACGAACTCGTAGCCCAGCTCGGCCATTGCCTGGACGCGGCCCGGCACCAGGGCCCGCTTCTGCGTGCCGACAACGAAGAGGAGGAAGGCGAGGATGACGGCGATGGTCATCCAGAGGGCGGAGTTGGTGTAGGAGGCGTCGAGCGAGCCGATATGGAAATTGAGCAGCCGCTTGATCTCGAACTGCTCCATCGGGCTGTGCATGTCGTCCCCACTCCATCTCAGGGGAGGCGCTCACCGTCCCCTTTGGCTGCGTCTTCCGAGAACACCCGGATGGCGCGCCACGCATTGTTGACACCGGCGGCAAATCCCACGATCAGGCCGCCGATCAAGGCAAACGGCGCCCAACCCAACCACCGGTCGAGCCAGTAGCCAAGGAACCCCCCGACCAAAAGGCCCGCGATCATATCCACCAAGACGCGATAGGCAACGGCGGTCTGGCGGTGCGACACCGCGGACGATTCGCGGGGTTTCTCGACGGTCCCGCGCGCTTTTTTCACCTGTGCGTCGAGCTCGTCGATCCGCCGGCGGTCGGCCTCGGGATCGGCGGGCGGATGTCTAGGGGTTGGGTCGGACGGTGTCAAGGAACCGATTTCCTTTACCTATCAGGTAGTTACGCGCTTGATCAGCGTAAGGTTCAGCGCTTGAACACCGCGAAGGTTGCAGAGCCGTCGCGCTTCACCTGCGGGACGAGATCGACCTCCCAGTCGAGATACTGCCGCATCGCCGCTTCGACATCCTGCTTGAAGTCGTAGGGGCGGTACCAGACGTCGGTCGGCGGATCGGCCATCCGCGTATGGCCGGTCTCGATCGGCAATCCGGCGTCGCGCCAGGCCTTCATGCCGCCCGCCAGGATTGCGACCGGCAAGCCGTCCGCCGCTTGCTGCGCTTCCGGTGCCGCCAGCGCCGCGATCTCGCCATCGGGCGAGACCAGCACGATGCGCTTGGCCTGCGGCTGCTGCTTCAGCATCTCGGGAATTGTCCTGCCGAGATTGGCGCGCACGGCGAACCACGCGCTCGGCACGTGGCCGTCGCGATAGCGCAGGCTGGTGTCGAGGTCGATGACCAGCGCGCCGTCGATGTCCTTGGGCGAGACCGTCTTCGGCGTCGGCAGCTTGAAGCCTTTCGGGAAGCGCGGCTCGGCCTTGGTCGTGAGCTCGCTCGCCGACGGCTTGTGGTCGAGGACGTAGGTTTCCTTCCAGCCCATCTGCAGCAGCCAGTGCGCGGTCATGGTCGCGCGCACGCCGTCATTGTCGTGCAGCACGATGGTGGCGTTGCGCGCGCCGACATACTGATCGGTCGCCTGCACGAGCTGCCCGCCCGCGGCATGGCGGAAGCCTTCGAGATGGCCCTGCGCATACTCGGCAGGATCGCGCACATCGAGGCGATGGAGCGGGCCGCCCCCATGGCTCAATTGTGCTTCGAGCGCGTTCAGTCCCGCCCGGTCGATCTTCTTGATGCCCATGCGCTGGGTGATCGCCGCTGCGGCGGCCTGCGCGAACTTGGCCGCCTCCGGCCCCTGCGGGCCGAACGATCTGGTCTCGCCGCGCGCCACTTTCAGGCCGGCGAGATGCCAGCCCATCGTGCCGTTCTTCAGCGCCATCACCTTGTTGGGCAGGCCGGCATTGATCAGCGACTGCGCGCCGATGATCGAGCGCGTCCGGCCGGCGCAGTTCACCACCACCAGCGTGTTCGGGTCGGGCGCGAAGTCCTTCACCCGATAGACCAGCTCGGCGCCGGGGCAATCGACGCCGCCCGGGATCGACATGTTGTTGAACTCCGGCATCGGCCGCGAATCGAGGATCACCATGTCGGCCTTCGAATCGATCAGCTTCTGGACGTCGGCGGCATCGATGCGTGGCGTGTCGTTGTCGTGCTCGACCACCTCGCCGAACGCCTTGGAGGGCACGTTGACCCCGGTGAAGACCTCGTAGCCCGCGTCGCGCCAGGCCTTAAGTCCGCCGTCCATCACTGCCACATTGCCGTAGCCGAGCTCGCCGAGCTTGGCGGCCGCGCGCAGGGCCCGCCCGTTCTGGCCCTCCTCGCCGCTGTCCATCAGCACGATGCGGGTCTTGGGGTCGGGCAGCAGGGCGAAGGCGCGCGGCTCGAGCCGCGACAGGGGGAGCGGCGTGGCGAACAACGGATGGCCCTGGGTCGAGAACTCGCCTTCCTCGCGGACGTCGAAGAAGCCGAACACCTCGCCCGACTTCAGCATCGCCTTGACCTGCTGCACCGACACCATGGCATCCTCCGTTTGTTGCAGTATAGCGGCCCGGCGCCTAGGTTGGCGCCCATGAAACAGTTCGTGCCTGTCGTGCTGGCGGGGGCGCTGGCCACGATTGCTGCTTCGACGGTGACGCAGACTGCGTCGCTCGCCCAGACCGTCACCAAGCCGCCCGCCAAGCCCGCGACGGCTGCCAAGCCCGCCGCCGCCAGTCCCACCGCCAAATCGGCGCCACACGCGGCCCCAGCGCAGCACGCCGCGGCACACCCGCTCGCCCGCCGCGCGGTGTTCGTCCCGCCGCCGCCGGTGATCGAGCTCGACGAGACGACGCCGCCCGACCTGCCGACGGTGTTGAGCGACGAGGAGCGCAACCGCTATCGCCGCATCTTCCAGGCGCAGGCGAGCGGCCAATGGGCCGCTGCCGACGGTGAGATCGCCCAGCTCAAGGACAAGGTGCTGATGGGCTATGTCGGCGCGCAGCGGCTGCTCGCGCCCAGCCACCAAGCCGCGTACGACCAGCTCGCGAGCTGGCTGCAGGACTACAACGACCATCCCGACGCACCGGCGGTCTACAGGCTCGCGCTGGCGCGGCGGCCCAAGGGCGCGACCGGCGACCTCACGCCTGCGAGCTTCGTCGGCAGCGCGCCGCCGTCGCCCACCTTCGCCGCCGCCCGGACCGTGAGCGGCGCCGACTCCGCCCGCGCCGCCGAGCTGCGCGCGCGGCTGCAGCAGATGGCCGACGATGGCGGCGTCAACTCGGCCTTCGCGCTGCTCGAGCAGAAGTCGACGGTCGAGCTGCTCGGTGCGCCGGAAGTCGAGCTGTGGCGCGGCCGCATCCGCACCCGGGCGCTCGAGGCCGATTCGCAGCGCGGCGTGCAGGTGCCGGTCGATGTCACCGCGCCGCCCGACGCCAACTGGGCGGCCGGGCTTTCGGCCTTCACCGGCGGCAACATGGCCGAGGCGGCGCGGCGCTTCGAGCTGGTGGCCGATGCCGCCCCCGACCAGGTCTCGTCGTGGACGCTCGCCGCCGGCGCCTTCTGGGCCGCGCGCACCAACCTGCTGGCCGGCAATCCGCAGAAGTTCGCGCCCTATCTCAAGCGGGCGGCACTGCACGGCCGCACCTTCCACGGCCTGGTCGCGCAGAAGATGCTCGGCATGCAGATCGTGCCCGACTGGAACGTGCCGCCGCTCGACCGCCGGCGCGCCGACCTGTTGAAGAACGACCGCGCTGGCCGCCGCGCGCTGGCGCTGTTCCAGCTCGGCGCCGCGACCGCCGCCGAGCGCGAGCTGTTCGCCGCCTCGCTCGACGCCGACCCGAAATACGTCGAGACCATCCTGGCGGTGGCGCAGAAGGCGGTGCTGCCCAGCCTGTCGATCCGGATCGGTAACGCCGCCTGGGACCAGCGCGACAAGATCGCGGGCTATGACGGCGCGATGTACCCGCTGCCGCCATGGCAGCCGTTGAGCGGCTTCGCGGTCGACAAGGCGCTGGTCTACGGCTTCATGCGCCAGGAATCGGCGTTCAACCCGAAGGCGCGCTCCTATGTCGGCGCGATGGGCCTGATGCAGCTCATGCCGGCGACGGCGCGCATCGTGACCAACAAATTCGCGCCCGAGACGGCGGGCGGCAATCCGTGGGATCCGCCGGTCAACATGTCGCTCGGCCAGGCCTATATCGGCTCGCTGCTGGGCGACGCCGACAACAACCTGGTGCGCACGGTCGCGGCCTACAATGGCGGGCCGGGCAACGTCGCGCGCTGGGACAACACACTCAACGCGTCGGCCGATCCTCTGCTCTACATCGCCTCGATCCCGCTCAACGAGACGCGCGATTTCGTGCATCGCGTGCTCGCCAACTACTGGATGTACCAGATCCGCCTCGGCCAGCCGACGCCGTCGCTCGACCAGATCGCGGCGCACGAATGGCCACGCTACAACCAACAGGACGTGGCGGGGCGTTGAAGCCCGCGCCTAGCGGTCGTGTCTTTTCTGCGCGGTGCGGGCTCTCGCGCCTCAGAAGGCGCTGTCGCCCGCCAACACTAACGCTGCGCGTTAGTGTTTGTGCGGATGCGGATGGGTCGGATCGACCCAGTAGACCGTCTCCGGCTTCTCGGCCGGCTCGATGTCGATGTTGATCGCCACCGCCTCGTTGTCGGAGCGGACCAGCACGCATTCCAGCGGCTCGGTCTCCGAGGCGTTGATCTCCTGGTGCGGCACGTAGGGCGGCACGTAAATGAAGTCGCCCGGCCCGGCCTCGGCGATGAACTGCAGCTTGTCGCCCCAGCGCATGCGGGCGCGGCCCTTGACGACGTAGATCACGCTCTCGAGGTGGCCGTGATGGTGCGCCCCGGTCTTGGCGTGGGCGTGGATGGTCACCGTGCCGGCCCACAGCTTCTGCGCGCCGACGCGGGCGAAGTTGATCGCCGCGGCGCGGTTCATGCCCGGGGTCTGGGCGGTGTTGGTGTCGAGCGAGCCCGCGGGGATCACCCGCACGCCGTCATGCTTCCAGTCGGTCATGGGCTGTGATCTAGGCCCGCCGCCTCGCCTCGGCAAGCGAGGATCGTTACTATGCTCGCATGAACAAAATTGACGAAACCAGGCCGTTCAAGCCGGTCAACATCGCCGTGCTGACGGTTTCCGACACCCGCACCATGGCAACCGACAAGTCGGGCGACACGCTGGTCGAGCGAATCGCCCGCGACGGCCACGTGCTGGTCGACCGCGCCATCGTCACCGACGACGTCGACAAGATTCGTGCCCAGGTGAGGAAGTGGATCGACGATTCCAGGGTCGAGGTCGTGATCAGCACCGGCGGCACCGGCGTCACCGGCCGCGACGTCACGCCTGAGGCGCTCGAAGGCCTGTTCGAGAAGAAGATCGAGGGCTTCGGCGAAACCTTCCGCTGGATCAGCTTCCAGAAGATCGGCACCTCGACCATGCAGAGCCGTGCCACCGCGGGCGTCGCCAACGCGACCTACATCTTCGCGCTGCCCGGCTCGACCGGCGCCTGCAAGGACGGCTGGGACGACATCCTGCGCCAGCAGCTCGACATCCGCTTCCGCCCCTGCAACTTCGCCGAGCTGATGCCGCGCCTCAACGAAGGCAAGATGCCGCGCAGTGGTTGATGGGAGCGGTTGAGGGCAGTGGTTGAGACATCTCTCGAAGAGATACGAAACGGCGAGCCTCTTCCTGCAACCGGCACGGCGCACGGCCACGTGCGGCTGGCTGACGGCCGGTTGGCGCGCGTTGCCTACGCGCACGAAGGCGATGCCTCGGCGGCCGGTCGCCTGCACGCCCAGGCGGCAGCCTTCCGCCATCTCGAACCGGCCGGCCGCACGCCACGCCTGCATGATGTGATCGAGCCGCGTGCCGGCCTGCCCGGCGGCGCGCTGATCGTCGACTTCATCGACGGCCGCGCACCGCGCCTGCCGCACGAGCTCGAGCTGATGGCCGACACGCTCGCGCGCATCCATGCGCTGCCGTTGCCGCCGGCGGGCTCGCCGATCCCGCGGCAGTCGAACCCGTTCCTCGAGACGCTCGAAGCCGTCGAGCTCAATGCCCAGCGCTTCCTCGACAAGGCGGTGCCCAATCCGGGAGCGCGGGGCGAGATCGCCGAGGAACTGCGCACGATGCGCGACATGGCGCCGTCGCTCGGCCGGCAGGTGCAGCCCTTGACGGTCGCGCTCGCCGACACCCATCCCGGCAACTTCATGGTCGATCGTTCGGGCGTCGCCTGGTTCGTCGATCTCGAGAAGGTGCATGTCGGCT
>VBAF01000449.1 GCA_005884705.1 Alphaproteobacteria bacterium | reverse complement strand
GACCGCGGTCGAGAACATCGACATCGGCGGCCCGGCGCTGATCCGCGCCTCGGCCAAGAACCATGACTTCGTCACCGTCGTCGTCGATCCGGCCGACTATAAGGGCGTGCTCGACGAGCTCGCCGCGCACCAGGGGGCCACGACGCTGGCGCTGCGCCGCACGCTCGCGGCCAAGGCCTATGCCCGCACCGCCGCCTATGACGCGGCGATCTCCAACTGGTTCGCGGACAGGCTCGACGATCCGGCGCCGGCGTGGCGCGCCGTCGGCGGCCACCTCGCCGAGCCTCTGCGCTACGGCGAGAACCCGCATCAGTCGGCGGCGTTCTATCGCACGCCCGAGCGGCGCGCCGGCGTCGCCACGGCGCGCCAGCTCCAGGGTAAGCAGCTCTCCTACAACAACATCAACGACACCGACGCGGCCTACGAATGCGTCGCCGAGTTCAGCGAGCCGGCGGTCGTGGTGATCAAGCACGCCAACCCGTGCGGCGTGGCGATCGCCAAGGACCAGTACAGCGCCTATCTCAAGGCCTACGAATGCGATCCGGTGTCGATCTATGGCGGCATCGTCGCCGTCAACCGCAGGCTGGAGGCCGACACCGCGACCGACCTCGCCAAGCGCTTCCTGGAAGTCGTGATCTGCCCCGACGCGACGCCGCAGGCGCTCGAGATCCTGGCGCGGCGCAAGGACGTCCGCGTGCTGCTGGCCGGCACGCTGCCCGATCCGCTGAGCGCCGGCATGACCCTGAAGAGCGTGGCCGGCGGCTATCTCCTGCAGAGCCGCGACAACGGCCGCGTCAAGCGCGCCGACCTCAAGGTCGTGACCCGGCGGGCGCCGAGCGAGCAGGAGATCGCCGACCTGCTGTTTGCCTTCACCGTGTGCAAGCACGTGAAGAGCAACGCCATCGTCTACGCCAAGAACGGCGCCACGGTGGGCGTCGGCGCGGGCCAGATGAATCGCCGCGATTCCTCGCGCATCGCCGCGATCCGCGCCGCCGAGGCGGGCGAGATCGCCAAACGGGCGCAGAGCCCGGCGATCGGCAGCGTGGTGGCGTCGGACGCCTTCTTCCCGTTCGCCGACGGCCTGCTGGCCGCCGCCGAAGCGGGCGCCACCGCGGTGATCCAGCCCGGCGGCTCGATGCGCGACAAGGAAGTGATCGAAGCAGCCGACAGAGCGGGGCTCGCCATGGTCTTCACCGGCATGCGCCACTTCCGGCACTGAGCAAAAAGTGAGCGCCGGAAGTCGAAAACGAGCAGCGGGCCCCGTCCAGTCGCGGCCTTGAGCTCAGCGGCTCAGGTCACACCAGCTCGGGCTCGCGGACCGTCACTGGCTCGCTGTAGCTCGGCTCGGCGAGCTCGGTGCCCGAAACCATCACCACGGCGGTGAGGCCGACGTCGAGGCGCTGCAGCAGCAGCTCGGCGCCGTTGGAGAAGCGCACGGCGTCCTTGTAGAGACCACCCTCGAGGCGGGTCAGCACGACCTCCTCGACGGCGCCGACGCCGTGCTCCTTTTGCGTGCTCTCGCCGATGCCCTCGAGGAGCAGCTTGGACTCGGCGGGGATGCAGACGGCGGTGTCGCACACGGTGCCGCTGGCAAATCCCATCGAGCCGCTGGCAAAACGCCCGAGGGTGAGCTTCTCGCCGACGGCGGCAGGTCGTGACTGATAGGCCTCGAGTGAATAATCACACATATCGACCTCCATGGTTGGGTCTCGACTCTCACGTGACAGGCAGGCCCGGGATGGTCCGCGTCTGCCTTGCGGAATTATAACGCAAAAGCCGTACCAGGATTGTGTCTATATCTGTGGGTAGGTGGGTCATCATCCCTGACCTACTGTATCTAGGGTCCAGCCCTTCATCGACGTGCGCGTCGATATCGGCCCTTCGGCACCGCCGTGGTGCGCGGCTTACTTCGCGTGGCCCGGCGGCAGACAGCCATTGTGCTTTTTGGCGAGGCCAGGCGGGCAGCCGGCCCCGAGGTATTCGACCCTCCCGGGCACTACCACTGCGGCAGGCGCGGACGCCACGGCGGGACGCGCAAGCGGCAGGCGGGACAAGTCCACGATCTCGGCGCGAATGATCCGGGTATCGACACTCATCAGCAGGATGTTCCCGCCGAGACGTATGTAGGTGAAGCCGTCGGGAACCGGATCGAGTTGGCCGAGCAAGGGCTGCGGCAGTAGTTCATAGGTCACGCTGGGCTCAAGCGGCTCGCCGAGCGCCCACAGCCGCTTCGGCTCGCATCCCTGGTCGGTGCGCACGAGGCCGGGCGGACAGTTTCCGGCCAGGTAATCGTCGCGATAGTAGGCCGCGACCACGTCGCGATCGCGATCAGTGACGAGCGGCCGCGAGGCGTCCTGCAGATTGGCGATGCTGCCGACCGGTTCCACGATCCGGCGCGTGCCGAGTTCCATCAGCACGATGTCGTCGTTGATGCGGACGTATTGATAACCTTCCGGCGCCGGCGTGAGCTGTCCCAGGAGGGCCGCCGGCAGCGGATAGAACATCACGGCAGGCGGCAGCGGAGCCCCGAGCATCCATAGCCGCCCGGCCTGGCCCGGCGGCAGACAGCCGTTCTCCTTTCGGGCAAGCCCCGGCGGGCAACGCCCGCCGACGAATTCGCCGCGGTAGAAGGTGTAGACGGCCAAGCGGTCGCGCTCGGCGACAAATACTTTGTGGCCGTGGCCATGTCCCTTGTCCTTGTCGGCCCAGGC
>VBAF01000448.1:2509-5467 GCA_005884705.1 Alphaproteobacteria bacterium | reverse complement strand
CAATCTCAGCCGCGAGATCCTGCGGCTGCGGTCCGACATCGGTGCCACCATCCATGTCCATGACGACGCCACCATCGCGCTGCTCGGTTCCGGTGCGCCGCACGACTTCAAGGTGCTGTCGCTCGATCCGCCGTTCGTGCTCGGCAAGCCGGTGCACTACGTGCCGGCGCATGTCGACGTCGAGGCCGACGTGAGTTCGGTCGGCGATTTCATCCACGACACCAACCTGGTGGTGCTGGTCGGCCATGGGCTGACGGCGCTCGGCCGCAACGTCTCGGAGGCCTATCACCGGCTCAACACCTTCACCGCCGAGGTGCGGCGCTGCCTGCTCGCCGAGCAGGTCGCGGCGCTCAAGGGCACCACGCCCACATATCGCGCGCGCCACGAGATCGAGGCGATGTACCGCTTCGCCGAGCGCATCATCTATCCGACCCGGCCCGATCACGTGATGCACGGGGAGGCGGCGGAGTAGGGGCGTGGCGATCGCACCGCGCCGTGGCTTCCCGATCGGCTTCGCGTCGCTGCTCGTCGTCACGCTGTTCGTCTATGCCGTGACCACCGCGACGATCGCCGATTCGCGCAACAGCGATGCCGCAGGCAACGCCCTGTCGCAGGCTTTCGCCGCGCTGCTCGGCGGCGCGCTGTGGATCGCCATCGCCGTCCTGCTGGTGATGGCCAGGGCCCGCGGCGCGATGATGCCTTGGGCGCCGTGGGCGTTGTTCATCCTGGTGCCGGCCGCGGTCGTGGCCTTCTTCATCGCGGTCGGTCGCTTCGGCGAAGGCGACGGGTCGGCGCTGATCGTGGTGTTCGCGCTGCCGGTGCTGCCGATCCTCTACGCGGTGTGGGCAAGGGCGCCGGCATTGCATGCGAGGCTGCGGCCGGCCGGTACCTCGGCGGCTTTGCTGGCGATGACGGCTGTGCTGTCGCTTGGCACGATCTCGGTCGGGCTGCGCGCGGCGCTGCCCAGCCCGAAGGCGCAGGAGGAGCGCGCGGCGGCCGAGAAGGCGCGACTCGAGCAGGAAGCCAAGGCCCGTCGCGACGCGCAGGAGCGCGAATCGGCGACCTTTGCGGCGCTTGGTCCCGACTCGCATATCGCCGATTATCTGCCCTTCCTGCACAACCGCGCCTTCGCCGACCAGGCACTGACCGGCATCCAGAAGGTGAAGACGCGCCAGGCCGACGCGGTCGCGCTGCTCGAGCGGCGCCCGCTCAACGAGCTGACCGAGCTCTGGCAGTGGAACCTGCTGGCGACGCGCGAGATGTGCGAGGCCTACGCCAACGCCTTCCTCGCCGCGGCCAACCGCATCAGCAAGGCGGCACGCAGCGACTATCTCACCGCGGCGATGGATCTCGAATGGCAGATGCCCAACCTGAAATGGATGGTGTCGTCGAAGTGCGACTTGAGCGGGCCGCTCGAGCGCGCCGAGACCAACATCAAGGCGGTGGCCGACTCCGACCGCCTGCGCAACTTCGCCGTCACGCTGGGCGAGCTGAAGACGGCCAGATGAGCTCGAGGGAACCGGCGGCTGAAAACAGGGGGGCTCCTGTCGGGACGATCCTGCTGCTGGTCGTGGCCGTCGTATTCTATGCCGCCATGATGGGCAGCCTGTCCGACGCCTCGCACACCGACGCGGCCGGACGCGGTCTCGCGGTGGCGTTCGGCGCCTTGTTTGCCACCGTCTTGTTCGTCGATTTGGCGGCGTTGCTGATCGTTGCCGCCGTCAAGGGACGAATGTCGGTCGCCGGCAAGATCGGCAGCTTGATCGTGGTGCCGGCCGCAACGGTGGCGATGTGGATTGCAGCCGATGCCTGGAGCAACCGTGATCCGTCGGCGATCTGGGTACTGGCCGCGTTGCCGCCGCTGATCGCGCTCTATGCGCTGCGAGCCCGTTTTGCGCCACTGCGCGCGCTGATCAGCGACGTCGTCGCCGACCTGGCGATGGGGATAGTGGTGGTCGTGCTGATCGGGGTGCCGCTCGCCCGTACGCTGTTTCCACCGCCACGTGATCCGGTGGCCGAGGCGCGTGCTGCGGAGGAGGAAAGGGCGCGGTTCGAGCGCGAAGAGCAAGCTGCGCGCCAGGCCCGCGAGCGCGAGGCCGCGCAGTTCGCGGCCCTCGGCCCCGACTCGGCAATGGCCAACTACATGCCCTTCCTCCACGGCAACTACTCGCTCAGGGCTCACGCCGACATCCGCAAGGTGAAGACACGGCAGGCCGACACGGTGGTCATGCTCAAGAACGGCCGCCTGGACGACTTGGCGGAGCTGCTGGTGTTCGACGTCGACGCCACGCCGGACGTCTGCGCTGCCTACGGCGCGGCGCTTGCCCGGGAAACCGCCCAGGTCGATCCCAAGGTGAGCTCCAACTTCCTGGGCGTCGCGCTCGAGCTCGAGAGGCAGCTGCCCAATCTGCAATGGCTGGTCGGCGAGAGTTGCGATCTCGGGGTGCCGCTCATCCAGCTCGAAAAGAACCTGCGGGCCGTCGCCGATTCCTCACGCATCACCAAGTTCGCCGACGAGCTGGCGAAGCTCAGATCTCGATAGTTCCGCTCAGCATCGGCACGCAGCGGCCGCCGATATAGGTGGCGACGACCTTGCCGGCCTTCTTCTCGGCGGTGGCCTCGAGCACGCTCGGCCGGCCCATATCGACGCCCTGGCCAATCGTCTTGCTGAGGGTAAGGTCGGCGCGCGGATCGCGCAGCGCCAGCAAGCCGATCAAGGTGACGTTGGCGCTGCCGGTCGCCGGATCCTCCGGCACGCCGAACAGCGGGGCGAACATGCGCGACTGGATTTCGGGCGCCGTGACATAGAGATGTACGCCGATGGTGCGCTCCATCGGCATGTGCTTGCGGAAGACCTCGAGGTTGTAGCTCGCCGCTTTCAGCGTATCGCGTGATTTCAGTTCGGCGAACAGGGAGTTGTTGCCGGTCGAGGCGATGACGGGCGTACCGACGATGTCG
>VBAF01000448.1:0-2503 GCA_005884705.1 Alphaproteobacteria bacterium | reverse complement strand
GCCACCGTCTCGCCCAGCGTAAGCGGCCGGGGTGCGGCGAGGCGGGCTGCCACCACTGTTTCGTTCTCCCGCGTAAGATCGAGCGGCACGAGCCCTGCGGCTTCCTCGAATACCAAGCGGTCACCGCTCGCCCGTCCCATCCGCGCCAGCACGAAGGCCGTGCCGACATTGGGATGGCCGGCGAACGGCAGCTCCGACTTTGGGGTGAAGATGCGGACATGCGCGGTGTTCTTCGGGTCCGCGGGCGGCAGCACGAAGGTCGTTTCCGCCAGGTTGAATTCGGCGGCGATCGACTGCATCTGCTCGCCCGTGAGACCGCGCGCGTCTGGGAACACGGCCAGTGGATTGCCGCCGAATTTCCGATCGGTGAAGACGTCGACGGTCTGGAACGGGACTTTCATGGCTCGCAAATTTGGCACGGCGCGCTAAGCTTCGGCGCATGACCAATGCTCAGGCCGTCCCTCAAATCTCTTATGACCATGGCGTCTCGGACAAGAAGCTGATCGGCGAGACGATCGGCGTCTTCTTCGACCGCATCGTCGACAAATACCGCGACCGCGAGGCGCTGGTCGTGAAGCACCAGAACATCCGCTGGAGCTGGGGCGAACTCGGCCGCCGCGTCGACGACCTGGCGGCGGGCCTGACGACCCTGGGGCTGGAGCGCGGCGACCGGGTCGGCATCTGGTCGCCCAACACGGCCGAATGGACCCTGACCCAGTTCGCGACGGCCAAGGCGGGGCTGGTGCTGGTCAACGTCAACCCCGCCTACCGGCGAAGCGAGCTCGAGTACGCGATGAACAAAGTCGAGTGCAGGGCGCTGATCCTGGCGCCCGCGCTCAAGACCTCGAACTACCTCGAGATCGTGGCCGACCTGGTGAAGGACAAGAAGCTGCCGCATCTCAGGCACATCGTGCGGCTGGGGCGCGAGAAGACTCCCGGCATGCTGAACTTCGACGACGTCGCCACCGCCGGCAGCAACGCCGAGCGGGTCAAGCTCGCCGAATTAGGGCCGAAGCTGCAGTTCGACGACGCGATCAATATCCAGTTCACCTCGGGCACGACCGGCTTTCCCAAGGGCGCGACGCTCACCCATCACAACATCCTGAACAACGGCTTCTTCGTCGCCGAGGGGCTGAAGCTCACCGAGAACGATCGCCTGTGCATCCCCGTGCCGCTCTATCACTGCTTCGGTATGGTGATGGGCAATTTGGGTTGCCTGACGCACGGCGCGACCATGGTCTATCCCGCCGATTCGTTCGATCCTTTAGCGACCCTGCAAGCTATTTCCGAGGAGCGCTGCACCGCGCTCTACGGCGTGCCGACCATGTTCATCGCCCAGCTTGATCATCCGGCCTTCTCGAAGTTCGATCTCAAGAGCCTGCGTACCGGCATCATGGCGGGCTCGCCCTGCCCGATCGAGGTGATGAAGCGGGTGCAGAGCCAGATGAACATGAGCGAGGTCACCATCGCCTACGGCATGACCGAGACCTCGCCGGTATCGACGCAATGCGCGACCGACGATCCGGTCGAGCGCCGCGTCTCGACCGTCGGCCAGGTGCTGCCGCACATCGAGATCAAGATCGTCGATGGCGAGGGCAAGGCGGTGCCGCGCGGCGAGACCGGCGAGTTCTGCACCCGCGGCTATTCGGTGATGAAGGGCTACTGGAACGACGCGGAGAAGACGGCCGAGGCGATCGACGAGGGCGGCTGGATGCACACCGGCGATCTCGCGACCATGGACGAAGAGGGTTACGTCAATATCGTCGGCCGGCTCAAGGACATGGTGATCCGCGGCGGCGAGAACGTCTATCCGCGCGAGATCGAGGAGTTCCTGTACCGGCACCCCAAGGTGCAGGACGTGCAGGTGATCGGCGTGCCCGACCCCAAGTACGGCGAGGAAATCTGCGCCTGGATCAAGCTGCGCGAGAACCAGAGCGCCACGCCCGAGGAGATCCGGGAGTTCTGCAAGGGCCAGATCGCGCACTACAAGATCCCGCGCTACATCGAGTTCGTCGGCGACTTCCCGATGACCATCACCGGCAAGATCCAGAAGTTCGTGATGCGCGAGCAGACCATCGGCAAGCTGGGCCTGAAGGCGCAGAAGACCGCCTGACTTCAGAGCGACCGAAGCGGCGTCGTTCGCTGACCGCCTCCCTTGGGGCGCGAAGCGCGGGCGTGGCTGGCCGGGCTCGACAAAGCGACGGCGCTCGACGGTACGCCATGGACCGACCCGCAGCGCCAGGCGGTGATGTTCCGCGGCGGCCCAGCGGCGTGAGCTGCCGGTGCGCGACCGGCCCGCCTACGCCGCCGACGACTGATAAAGACGCCTAGTCCGCCGCCGCTCGCTGAGCCTCGGCGGCCGCGACCGCCGGCCGGTTGGCCTCGAGGAACATGCGGATGTGGCGCACGGCGAGCGGGATCTTGTCCGGCGTGTCCTTCCACGGATAGAGGCTGACCTGGCTGTTGGGCGCCAGCATCGCCACCTCCATCGCCACCTTGTAGG
>VBAF01000447.1 GCA_005884705.1 Alphaproteobacteria bacterium | reverse complement strand
GTATGGGCGATCGCGGCCATCTCGGCGGCGATCATGCCGCCCATCGAATGGCCGACCACGATCGGCTTCCTGAGCTTCAGCTTCTCCATCACGTCGAGCGCATGCAACGTGACGTCGAGCATGTCGCGCAGCCCGTCCTCGCCCTCGGAACGGCCGTAGCCCGGCAGCAGGGGCGCGCTGACGCGATACCGGGTGGCGAGCGCCGCCAACAGCGGATCGTTCGGC
>VBAF01000446.1 GCA_005884705.1 Alphaproteobacteria bacterium | reverse complement strand
TGTTGCCGATGTGCAGCAGGCAGAAGACATTGCCGACCCGCAGGGTCTTGATCAGCTCCTCCATCTGCTGACGCACCGTCTCGGGCGAGCCGGCGACGATGTAGCGGCCCTCGGTCAGGTCCTTCCAGGTCATGTCGGGCGTGACCCGGCCCGAGCCCGGCGCGAACTGCGAGAGAGCCCCGGACTGAATGGTCTTGATCGTGCGATAGCCCGGCGCGTCGGCGAAGCCCGGATGGACGTGCAGGCAACGATTGTAGAAGTAGCTGACGTGCGGCCCGTACAGCCGCTCGGCCTCGGCGTCGGTGTCGGCGACGCAGATCACCTGGGCGAACCCGGCGCGGTAGGGCGACTCGTCGGCTTTCCGCTCGGCCACCCGCTTCCAGTAGCCCTCCATCAGCAGCTTGGCGCGCAGGTAGCCCGAGTAGCTCAGGTATGAGTAGGAGTAGGTGTTGTCGAGGCAGAAGTCGTAGGTCTCGACCGAGCCGCCGCCCGGGATGAACACCGGCGGCGGATTCTGGATCGGCTTGGGCCAGCAGTTGACGTAGCGCAGCTTGGTGTAACGGCCGTTGAAGGCAAACGGCTCGTCCGCCGCCCAGGCCTTGCGGATGAGGTCGTGCGCCTCGGCATACTTCTCGCGGGTCAGCGCCGGGATCGTGCCGTAGGCATAGTTGGTGTCCATCGAGGTGCCGACCGGGAAGCCGGCAATCAGTCGGCCGCCCGACAATACGTCGAGCATGGCCATCTCCTCGGCGACACGCAGCGGCGGATTGTAAAGGGCGATCGAGTTGCCGAGCACGACCAGTGCGGCCTTCGAGGTTCGACGGGTCAGGGTCGCCGCCATGATGTTGGGCGAGGGCATCAGGCCGTAGGCGTTGGCGTGGTGCTCGTTCACGCCGATGCCGTCGAAACCCACTTCCTCGGCGTATTCGAGCTGGTCGAGATACTGGTGGTAGGCGATGTGGCCGAGCTCCGGCTGGTACATCCGGTTGGGCAGGTCGACCCAGACCGAACGGTGCTTCTGCCGGAAATCGTCCGGCATGTGCGGCCAGGGCATCAGGTGAAACCACGTGAATTTCATGGTCGTCCTCCCATCGTCGTCCCGACCCGCGCGGGGTAATCCCCGCGCTTGAGCGAAGCGGAGGGATCTCTTCTCGCAGCGCGACAAAAAGAGGCCCCTCGGCTTCGCTCGGGGTGACGGGTGGCGCGTTGCGCCCTCCGTCGTCTATGGTGGCGCAGGAGATCACGCCACGCCATGCAAAATCGTTTCATCGACCTCTACAGCGACACCAAGACCAAGCCCTCGCTCGGCATGCGGAAAGCCATGGCCGAAGCCGAAGTGGGCGACGAGCAGAAGTACGAGGATCCCACCGTCGAACGGCTGCGCGAGCGCATCTGCGAGATCCTGGGCAAGGAAGACGCGGTCTTCATGCCGAGCGGCACGATGTGCAACCAGGCTGCGATCCGCGTCCATTGCCGGCTGGGCGACGAGGTCATCGCCGATCGCACTGCCCACATCATCAATGCCGAGACCGGCGGTACTGCGGCCAATTCAGGCGTCATGATCCGCATGCTCGACGGTCCCAACGGCGTGTTCACCGCGGAGCAAGTGAAGACGGCGTTGCGCGATCCCAACAGCCGCAACGCCCCGCGCTCGCGGCTGGTCTCGGTCGAGAACACCTCGAACGGCGGGTGCGGAACGGTATGGCCGCTCGCCACCCTGCAGGGTGTCGCCAAGGTGGCGCACGACGCCGGCCTCGCGGTCCACATGGACGGCGCGCGGCTCTGCAATGCCGCGGTGAAATCGGGCACCAAGGCCCGCGACTATGCCGCCTCTGTCGATTCGCTGTGGCTCGACTACACCAAGGGGTTGGGCGCGCCGGTCGGCGCGAGCCTCGCGGGCTCCAAGGACTTCATTAGGGAAGCCTGGCGGCAGAAGCAGATGCTGGGCGGCTCGATGCGCCAGTCCGGCGTGATCGCCGCGGCCGCGCTCTACGCCCTGGAGCACAACTGGGATCGGCTGGCCGAGGATCACGACAACGCGCACCAGCTGGCCTCCGGTATCGCCAACATCAAGGGCCTCGCCTGCGAAGTCGAGAAGATGCAGACCAACCTCGTCTTCTTCGAGGTGAAGAAGCCGGGCATGACGGGTGCGCAATTCGTCGAGGCCTGCAAGGCGCGCGGAGTCGGCGTGGGCACCAGCGCCGGCAGCACGACGCGAATCCGCGCCGTCACCCATCTCGACGTCAACCGCGCCGACATCGACGCGGCACTCAAGGTGATCAACGACGTGATGGCGGCGTGAGCATCGGCCAGCCGCTGACGCGGCGCGAGGATCAGCGCTTCCTCACCGGCCGCGGCCGCTACACCGAGAACACGGCACCGCGAGAGGCGCTCGCCGTGCTGTTCGTGCGTTCGCCGCATGCTCACGCGCGGATCGCGGGCATAGACAAGACCGAGGCGCTGGCCCTGCCGGGCATCGTGGCGGTCTACACCGCCGAGGACACTGCGGCCGACCGTCTGGGCCACCCAAGGACGCCGAGGGCCGGCGCCATCGCGAACCGCCGCACCTGCCGATGGCGGCCGGCAAGGTCCGCCACGTCGGCGACATCGCAGCGATGGTCGTGGCCGAGACGCTCGACCAGGCGCGTGACGCAGCCGAGGCGCTGGTCGCGGACTACGAGCCGCTGGCCGCCGTCGTCACCGTGGCGCAGGCTCTCGCGCCCGGCGCGCCACTGCTGCACAACGAGGCGCCCAGCAACTTGATGTGCCACTGGCTGCGCGGCGATGCGGCAGCGGCCGACTCCGCCTTCGCCAAGGCCGCGCACGTGGCGCGGCTGTCGATCCGCTCGCCGCGGCAGATCGTGCACTACATGGAAACCCGCGCCGCCTGGTCGGCCTACGACCGGGCAGACGACGTGGTGACCGTGACCTTCTCCTCGCAGGGCGTGCAGATCCCGCACCGGCTGATGTGCGAGCGCGTGCTC
>VBAF01000445.1 GCA_005884705.1 Alphaproteobacteria bacterium | reverse complement strand
CCATGTGCTGGGCATCTGCGGCGGCTACCAGATGCTTGGCCGGAGCGTCGCCGATCCGCAAGGCATCGAGGGACCGCCGTCGACGGTCGAGGGGCTCGGCCTGCTGGCGGTCGACACCGTGCTCGAAGGCGACAAGGTGCTGGTCGAGGTCGCGGGCCTGGCCGACGGCGTGCCGTTCAAGGGCTACGAGATGCATGTCGGCCGCACCAGCGGCGCGGCGCGGCCGCTGCTCGAGCTCGCTGGCCACGACGGGGGGCACGACCAAGGCGCGGTGAGCGGCCGCATCGCCGGCTGCTACATCCACGGCCTGCTGACCGACGATCGCCAGCGCCGACACTGGCTGGAGAAGCTCGGCTCGCCGGCGTCGGGTCTCGACTACGAAGCCGATGTCGATGCGACGCTGGATCGGCTCGCCGACCACATCGAGCAGCACCTCGATTGCGACCGGCTGCTGGCGCTCGCTAGAGAAAAGTGAACGCGAACAGGATTGCCAACACGCCGAGCTGGACGCTGCAGGCTGCGCGATAGAGCTGGAGCGCGGTGCGGATGTCGGCGGCCTTGAGCGCAAACCGGCCATCGCCCATCCAGTCGTGGTCGGCCAGTTCGCCCTCGTAGCGACGCGGCCCCATCAGGCGCAGGCCGAGCGCGCCGGCCATCGCCGCCTCGGGCCAGCCGGCATTGGGCGAGTCGTGCTTGGCGGCGTCGCGCCAGGCGATGGCGAGCGCCCGCCGCGGCGATGCTCCCGGGACGAAGAACGCACCCAGTGCCAACCACAGCGCCGCCAGCCGCGCCGCCGGCCAGGTCGCGACATCGTCGGTGCGCGCCGCCGCCCAGCCGAAGTCGATGTAGCGGCTGGTCTTGTGGCCGATCATGCTGTCGGCGGTGTTGATCGCCTTGTAGGCGATGCCGCCCGGCAGCCCGGCGACGGCGATCCAGAAGATCGGCGCGGCGATGCCGTCGCAGAAGCTCTCGGCAAGGCTTTCGATGGCGGCGCGGCAGACACCGGCTTCGTCGAGTTCCTTGGTGTCGCGGCCGACGATCATCGCCACGGTCTCGCGGCCCTGCTCGACGCTCTTGACCAGCGCGTCGGCCACCGCCTCGACATGATCGTGCAGGCTGCGCTGCGCGAGCAGGCTGCTGGCCAAGAGGGCGATCGGGATCAGCGCCAGAAGCGGCGGCAGCAGGAGAAAGAACAGCCGCGCGACCAGCAGGCCGCCGAGCAGGCTCAGGACTACCAGCGTGGCAACCAGCATGATGCCGCGCAGCCGCTGCTGAGGGCCCGTCTCCTCGTCGGAATTCCACCGGTTGTCGGCCCATGCTATGAGCCGGCCGATCCAAGTGACCGGATGGCCGATCGCGCGATAGAGGGCGTCCGGATAGCCGACACCCGCTTCGATGGCGCCGGCAACCAGGGCGAGACCGAGGGACATGCACTTTGCCTAGCACGGCGACCGTCGCGCCGAAAACGACCGTCGTCCATGGCGGCGACCTGGGAGGGGTGTTTCAGCGTTTTCCGCGCGCGCCGAAGCCCTGGATCGACCTGTCGACCGGTATCAATCCCGTGCCCTATCCACTACCGCCACTGCCCGATGCGGCCTGGACACGCCTACCCTCGCGCGCCGCCGAAGCGGCGCTGCTGGACGCCGCGGCGGCGCGCTACGGCGTGCCTTCACGCGCCATGATCGTCGCCGCACCGGGCACGCAGGCGCTGATCCAAGTGCTGCCGCGGCTCGTCCCGCGCGGCAGAGTCGCGATCGTCGGTCCGACCTACGAAGAGCATCAGGCCTGCTGGAGCCGGGCCGGGCACGACGTGCGCGTGGTGCCGACGCTCGAAGACGCCGACGTCGTCGTCACCGTCAACCCGAACAATCCGACGGGCCGGCAGTTCTCGCCGGCGGAACTGTCGAAGACCAAAGGCCTGCTCGTCGTCGACGAGGCCTTCATCGATTTCCTGCCGCGCGAGATGAGCCTCGCCGGCGACCTGCCGGAGCGCGCCGTCGTGCTGCGCTCGTTCGGCAAGACCTATGGCCTGGCGGGACTGCGGCTGGGCTTCGCCATCGCCCACCGCGGCATCGCCAACCGCATCCGCGAAGAGCTCGGGCCATGGCCAGTCTCGGGGCCCGCGCTGGAGATCGGCCGGCGGGCGCTGAACGACGGCGCCTGGCTGCGGGTGGCGCACGAGCGGCTGGTGGCCGACAGCGCCCGGCTCGACGGCGTGCTGCGCGCGGCGGGCTTCGAGATCGCCGGCGGCACGCTGCTGTTTCGGCTGGCGTGCCATCCTTCGGCGGCGATTGTCGCGCAGCGGCTGGGCGAGCAGGGCATCCATGTCCGCGCCTTCGCCGACGCTGCCGACCAACTGCGCTTCGGCCTGCCCGGCAGCGACGAGGCATTCCGCCGGCTGGCGGGCGCGCTCGGCGTTTGATAATCCTTGGGCATGCAGCAGCAGAAACTCGGAGCCCATATGGCCGTGGCGGTCGAGGGCGTCGATCTCGCCCAGTCGACGGCCGAGACACAAGGCGCGCTGGTCGCGGCGCTGCACGACAATCTCGTGCTCTGCATCCGCGATCAGAAGCTCGCGCCGGTGGCGTTCCGCGACGCCATGGCGCGCTTCGGCACGCCGGTGAAACGCCTGCAACTCGCGGCGACGCCGGAGTGCGACGAGGTCAACATCATCTCGAGCGAGGACCGCGACGTGCTGGGCGACGGCAAGAAGCTGGTCAACGGTGCGTCGTGGCACACCGACGACAGCTTCATGCGCGCGCCCTGCTCGCTCACCATGCTGTACGGCGTGATCGTGCCCTCCCGCGGCGGCGACA
>VBAF01000075.1 GCA_005884705.1 Alphaproteobacteria bacterium | reverse complement strand
GACGGGCAGTGCCAGGAACGCCAGGCTGGCGGCCAAAAGGCCGTGTGTGATGGACTGCATGTCTCCCTCCGGATTTGCCTGCGGCAACGCTAGCCCGCCGACTCTCCTGTTTGCAACGAATGAATCTCTGCATATCATAAATGATCCGTATGTTTCATATGCCCAAAAGCTTTGGCCCCCGGGAGGGACCGAGGGAATTGACACCTTGCTGCGCTGCATCCACATCAGCCGCTTCGCGACGCAAAACCGGCTCGGGGAGAATTATGTGTACGCATACCGCCGCTTGACCTTGATCGCTGGTTTGCTGTTGGCCGCTGGATCGGCGGCGGCGCAGGGCGGGCCGCCGCAGGCGGCGCCCGTGACCGTGTCGGAGCCGGTCGCCAAGCGGGTCGTGCAGTGGGACGAATATTCCGGCCGCTTCGAAGCGCGCGCGGTCGTCGAGATCCGGGCGCGCGTCTCGGGCTTCGTCGAGAAGCTGCATTTCAGGGACGGCGAATGGGTCAAAGAGGGCGACAAGCTGTTCACCATCGACAAGCGGCCCTACGAGATCGCCGTCGAATCGGCGACGGCCGACGTCTCGCGCAACCGGGCGCAGGTCGAGCTGGCCGAGCTGCAGGTCCAGCGCGGCGCCGCCCTGGTCGCCTCACGCAACATTCCCGAGGCCGAGAACGACACCCGCAAGTCGAACCTCGCGGTAGCCAAGGCGCAGCTAAAGGCGGCCGAGTCGGCGTTGCACAACGCCCAGCTCAACCTTGAATGGACCGAGGTCACGGCGCCGCTCGTCGGCCGCATCTCCGACCGCAAGGTCGATCCGGGCAACCTGATCCAGGGCGGCCAGCAGGGAGCCACCCTGCTCGCCACCATCGTCAGCACCGACCCGATCTACTTCCTGTTCGACGTCTCGGAGGCCGATTACCTGCGTTATCAGCGCCTCTACATTGCCGGCATCCGCGCGCAGTCCGGCGGCGGCACCATCCCGGTGCGCATCAAGCTCGCCGACGAGACCGAGTGGAAGCGCGACGGCAAGGTCGACTTCGTCGACAACGTGCTGAGCACGCGCTCGGCCACCATCCGCACCCGCGCCGTGGTCGAGAACAAGGACCGTCTGCTGACGCCCGGCGTGTTCGGCCGGGTCCAGCTCTATGGCGGCGAGTACGACGCGCTGCTGATCCCCGATTCGGCGATCATCTCCGACCAGGCGCGCAAGATCGTGTTCGTAGTCAACAAGGACAATGTCGTGGAGGGCCGGCCGGTGACGCTCGGGCCGCTCTACGAAGGCCTGCGTGTCATCCGAGACGGGCTGAAGCCCGAG
Organism: Alphaproteobacteria bacterium; assembly: GCA_005884705.1. Taxonomy (GTDB): domain Bacteria; phylum Pseudomonadota; class Alphaproteobacteria; order Reyranellales; family Reyranellaceae; genus Reyranella. Next base: position 8,360 of record VBAF01000075.1, on the reverse strand, counting down.
GACAAGGTAGTGCTCGACAGTTTGGCCAACCCGATGGTGCGGCCCAAGGCCAAGGTCACGCCGCAGCAAGGCAAGATCACCGCCAGCGCCCAGTAATCGTCCGTCGAGCCCCCTCCCGATGCGCTTTTCCCATTTCTTCATCGACCGGCCGATCTTCGCGTCGGTGCTGTCGCTGATCATCCTGATCGTCGGCGGCATCGCGCAGTTCCGCCTGCCCATCTCGGAATATCCCGAGATCGCCCCGCCCACCGTCACCATCAACGCGACCTATCCCGGCGCCTCGGCCGAGGTGCTCGCCCAGACCGTCGCCACGCCGATCGAGCAGGAGGTGAACGGCGTCGACGACATGCTGTACATCTCCTCGCAGTCGACCGGCGACGGCCTGCTGACGGTGAGCGTCACCTTCAAGCCGGGCGTGAACATCGACCAGGCGCAGGTGCTGGTGCAGAACCGCGTCGCCGTCGCCCAGCCGCGCCTGCCCGAGGACGTGCAGCGGCTCGGCCTGGTGGTCCGCAAGGCCTCGCCCGACCTGATGATGGTCGTGCACATGGTTTCGCCCGACGGCAGCCGCGACCAGCAGTACATATCGAACTACGCCACGCTCTACGTGAAGGACGTGCTGACCCGTGTCGACGGCGTCGGCAACGCGGTCGTGTTCGGCGCGCGCGACTATGCGATGCGCGTCTGGCTCGACCCGGCGCAGGTCGCCGGCCACAACCTCACCGCTACCGAGGTGCTGCTGGCGATGCGCGCGGCGAACCTGCAGGTCGCCGCCGGCGCGATCAACCAGGCCCCGGCCACCTCGCCCGGCGGCTTCACCCTGACCGTCAACACGCTGGGCCGCCTCACCACGCCCGAGGAGTTCGGCAACATCGTGCTGCGGGCGGAGCCCGGCGGCTCGGTCACGCGGCTGCGCGACGTCGCCCGCGTCGAGCTCGGCGCACAGGACTACACGCAGAACGCCTATCTCGATAACAAGACCGCGACCGCGCTCGGCATCTTCCAGCGGCCGGGCTCCAACGCGCTGGCCACGGCCGACCGCATCAAGGCGGCGATGGAGGAGCTCAAGAAGAACTTCCCGCCCGGCCTCGACTACACGGTCGTCTACAATCCGACGGAGTTCATCCAGGCCTCGATCAACGCGGTGATCCACACGCTTTTCGAGGCGCTGCTTCTGGTCGTCATCGTCGTCATCGTGTTCCTGCAGACCTGGCGGGCGGCATTGATCCCGCTGGTGGCGATCCCGGTATCGCTGATCGGCTCGTTCGCGGTGATGTCGGCGGTCGGGATCTCGTTCAACACGCTGTCGTTGTTCGGGCTGGTGCTGGCGATCGGCATCGTGGTCGACGACGCCATCGTCGTGGTCGAGAACGTCGAGCGCTACCTGACCCAGGGCATGTCGCCCAAGGCGGCGGCGCACAAGACCATGGACGAGGTCGGCGGCGCGCTGATCGCGATCTCGCTGGTGCTGATCGCGGTGTTCCTGCCGACTGCCTTCATCACCGGCCTGCAGGGTTCGTTCTACAAGCAGTTCGCCATCACCATCGCCGCCTCGACGGCGATCTCGGCTTTCGTGTCGCTGACGCTCTCGCCCGCGCTGGCAGCGCTGCTGCTCAAGACCCACGCGCTGAGCCACCTCGAAACGGCCAAGCCGACCCTGCGCGACCGGCTGATGTCTCCGATCAACTGGTTCTTCAAACGGTTCAACCACGGCTTCGAATGGCTGTCGGAGAACTACGGCCGGCTGACGGCGCGGACCGTGCGCTGGGTCGCGGCGACGCTGGTGGTCTATGCCGGCCTGCTGTTCTTCACCTACAACCGGCTGGCCAGCACGCCGACCGGCCTGGTCCCGCAGCTCGATCGCGGCTACTTCATTGCCGCGATGCAGCTCCCGCCCGGCTCGACCCTGGAGCGTGCCGACAAGCTGGTGCGCCATGCGTCGGACCTGATCACGAACACGCCAGGCGTGCAGAACGCGGTCGCATTCGTCGGCTTTGACGGTGCCACCTTCACCAACGCGCCCAATACCGGCGTGATCTTCGTGCCGCTCAAACCCTTCGACGAGCGCGCCGACATCCCCAAGGACAAGATCCTGGCCGACCTGCGCGGCAAGCTGTTCCAGCTGCGCGAAGCCTTCGTGTTCGTGCTCGAGCCGCCCTCGGTGCCCGGCATCGGCACCGGCGGCGGCCTCAAGGGCTACGTCCAGGACCGCGCCGCGCGCGGCCTGCCGGCGCTCGAAGGAGTGGCTTGGGCGCTCGCCGGCGCGGCCGGGCAGACGCCCGGCCTGACCCAGGCCTTCACCCTGTTCAGCACCAAGACGCCGCAGATCTGGGCCGAGATCGACCGCACCAAGGCCGAGCAGCTCGGCGTGCCGATCGGCAACGTGTTCCAGACGCTGTCGGTCTACATGGGCTCGGCCTATGTCAACGACTTCAACCTGCTCGGCCGCACCTATCGCGTGACGGCGCAGGCCGATAATCCCTACCGCCTCACGGTGCGCGACGTCGCCAACCTCAAGACCCGCAGCGTCAGCGGCGAGATGGTGCCGATCGGCTCGGTCGCCAACTTCACCGACACGACCGGCCCCTATCGCGTGGCGCGCTACAATCTCTACCCCGCGGCCGAGGTGCAGGTGGCGCTGGTGCGTGGCTATTCCTCGGGCCAGGGCATCGCGTCCATGGAGGGCCTCGCCAACAAGGTGCTGCCGTCGGGCTTCGCCTTCGAATGGACCGAGATCGCGCTGCAGGAGAAGCTCGCCGGCAACACCTCGATCATGGCCTTCGGCCTCGCCGTGCTGTTCGTCTTCCTGCTGCTGGCGGCGCTCTACGAGAGCTGGCTGCTGCCGCTCGCGGTCATCCTGATCGTGCCGATGTGCATTCTCGCGGCGATGATCGGCGTCAACATCCGCGGGCTCGACCGCAACATCCTGGTCGAGATCGGCCTTGTGGTGCTGGTCGGCCTCGCCGCCAAGAACGCGATCCTGATCGTGGAGTTCGCCAAGCAGGGCCACGAGGCCGGCATGAATCGCATTGACGCGGCGGTGTCCGCCGCCCGCACCCGGCTCCGTCCCATCCTGATGACCTCGCTCGCCTTCATCCTGGGCGTGGTGCCGCTGGTGTTCAGCACCGGCGCCGGCGCCGAGATGCGCCAGTCGCTCGGCACCGCAGTGTTTGCCGGCATGCTGGGCGTGACGGCGTTCGGCCTGATCTTCACGCCGGTCTTCTACGTGATTTCGACCGGCCTGGCCGATTTGCGCTTCAAATGGCGCAAGAAGGATATCGAGGCGCCGACCTTCACGCCCGAGGCGTGACAGCCGGCTCTCTGTTCATCAGGCTTTGTCGACCGCCTTCTTGACGGCGTCCTTGGTCTTGCCGACCGCCTGCTGGAGGTCGCCCTTGGCTTCCTGAAGGGCGCCCTCGCCCTTCATCCTGTCGCTGCCGACGGCCTTGCCGACGCCTTGCTTGGCCTTGCCGATCGCCTCGTTGGCGGCACCTTTGGCCTTGTCGGTCGCGCTGCTCACGGTCGTTCTCCTCTGGTCAGGAATAGGCGGGTTCGAGATCGGGCGCGGGCGCCGGCGACGGCGTCGCTTCGAGCGCATCGGCGATGCCCTGCGCGGTTGTCCTGTCGAGCGTGAAGGCGCAGTGGCTCGCCCATCCGGCGTAGCCGTCGGCCGCCGCCGCCCCGACCGCGGCGGCGAGCGCCTGGGCGTCATCGGGATGGGTGAAGGCGCAGAGGGTGACGGGGCCGGCTTCCTCGCAGCGGGTCAGGAGCGCGAATTCGCCGACAGGCTGCAGGCCCACGATCAGCGAGATCAGCAGGGCGGCCGGCTCCTCCACGGCCTTGGGAACCAGATGCGCCACGACGAGGTGCCGGGCGGCGGGATCGTCGACGACATCGGTCCACGAGCGATAAGCCATGGCGCAATAACGCGAATATTCAGCGGAAGGCTCCGCAGGCGTATAATCAAACCATGAAAATGCCTTGGTTCCTGATCTCGGGCGCCGCCGCCTTGGCCGCGCTCGCGCTGGTGTTGCCGACGTCCGCCGAACCGGCGCGGCAAATTCCGTCGGCTATGGCCGACGAAAAAGCCGACGGCGTCACGACGCGGACCGCGGTCTTCGCCGGCGGCTGCTTCTGGGGCGTACAGGGCGTGTTCCAGCATGTCGAGGGCGTGACCCGCGCCGTGTCGGGCTATGCCGGCGGCGAGGCGGCGACGGCGCAATACGAGAAAGTCGGCAGCGGCCGGACCGGCCACGCCGAAGCGGTGCGCGTCACCTACGATCCGCGCCAGGTGAGCTTCGGCACGCTGATGCAGATCTATTTCTCGGTCGCCCACGACCCCACCGAACTCAACCGGCAGGGTCCGGATGTCGGCCCGCAATATCGCTCGACCATTTTCGCCGGCGACGCGGAGCAGGCGCGGCTCGCGCAGGCCTATATCGACCAGCTCGATTCGGCGAAATTATTCGGGGCCAGGATCGCCACCACGATCGAGCACGGGCGGGCGTTCTATCCGGCGGAGGATTATCACCAGGATTATCTCACGCTGCATCCGCGGCAGCCCTACATCGCGATCCACGACCTGCCGAAAATCGAAAATCTCAAGCGGCTGTTTCCCGATCGCTACCGCGCCGAGCCGGTGCTGGTGTCCCGCACCGGGACCTGAGGATTGGGCCGCAGCACGCGGTGCAGGTCGAGCACCGGCGGTTGGCAGCCGAGCTGCGACAGCAGCGTGTGGACCTGCGCGCGATGATGGGTCTGGTGGTTGAAGAAATGCGGCAGGATCACCGACAGCGGATCCTCCGCTTCAAAGCCGGCATTGTTGACGTAGCGCACGCCGCCGCGCGCGAAGCCCGGCGGCAGAGCGGCGAAGAAGCGCTCGATGCGGCCGTCCATCTGCTGGCGCGCCGTGCGCAGTTCGTCGAAGCTCGCGAACAGGATGGCGTCGAGATCGGTCGAGGGATGGGTGCCGCCTTCGAAGCGGGTCATCCAGATGGTGTCGCCAAGCAGCAAGTGATTCAACGTGCCCTGCACGCTGCCAAAGAAAGCGCCAAGATCACGCCGATACTCGGCCTCGCTCAGCTCGGCGCAGGCCGCGTACAGGGTCTCGTTGGCGAGGCGGTTGTAGCGGGCGTATTGCGCCCACGGCTCGGTCATGCGCCGAGTGTAGCCGCGCTCAGCGCGCCGCGACGGAAATCCAGCGGGCGAGGTCGCGGATCAGGCCGGCAACGACCGCGCCGCGCAGGCGATGGGCGCGCACCGCATAGGCGCTGATCTGCGGTATCGAGGGATAGGGCGTCGAGAACATGGGGGACCTCCAAGGTTGACCTCAAGCTAATTCATGTCTCTAAACGCGATAATCAAGAGAGATTGACCGAGACCTCTGAATTTGGTTCATCAATCTCGCAATGATCGATCACGCCAGTGAAATGGCCGCCTTTGTCCGGGTGGTCGAGGCCAAGGGCTTCTCGGCCGCCGCGCCGGCCCTCGGGCTGACCCCGTCGGCCGTCAGCAAGCTGGTCACCCGGCTGGAGGCGCGGCTTGGCGTACGGCTGCTGCAGCGGACCACCCGTGCCCTCAGCCTCACCGTCGAAGGCGAGGCCTTCTATGCCGCCGCCCGTCGCATCGTCGGCGAGATCGCCGCTCTCGAGGCGGAGATGAGCGACCAGCGCGGCACGCCGCACGGCCTGCTGAGGGTCACTACGTCGCTGGCTTTCTCGACGCATTTTCTCGCGCCCGTGGTCGGCAATTTCCTCGAGCGCTATCCCGCGATCCAGCTCGAATTGATGCCGACCGACCGCGTGCTCGACATGGTGGAGGAGGGCGTCGACGTGGCGATTCGCATCGGCCGCCTGGGCGATTCGAGCTTCATGGCGCGCAAGATCGGCGATGACGTGCGTTTGGTCTGCGCCGCGCCGAGCTACCTCGCCGCGCATCCCGCGCCGCGCCGGCCCGAGGATCTCGCGCGTCTCAATTGTATCGTCAGCCGCGACCGCGCCTATCTGAACCGCTGGCATTTCCGCGTCGACGGCGAGGTGCGCGAGATCGAGGTCGGCGGCCGGCTCGCCGTGAGCGAAGGCGAAGCACAAATGAGGCTGGCATTGCAGGGCTTGGGAATCGTGCGACTGACGCGCCTCACGGTGGCCGGCGCGATCAAGCGTGGTGAGCTTGTGGCGCTCCTGCAGGAGTATTCGGCCGAGGAGCCGGTGCCGATCCATGCCGTTTATCCGCACCGCAAGCATCTCGCGTCGAAAGTCACGGCTTTCGTCGATTTTATCCTGGAAAAGTTCACGCCGGCGCCGTGGGAAATCTGAAACTGCAATATTTTAGGCGGATTATCTGCAGTGCCTGTTCATTAAGCGCACGCCGGTGCATTTACGGCGCTCGAAATACGGGTTAAATCGCTGCAGCCAAAATTCGAAGGACCCCAATGCCGCGCAGTAAATCCCTGTCTGCCATCCACGCCCAAATCCGCCTGCTTCAAAAACGCGCTGAAATGATCGAGGCGAAGGCCGACAAAAAAATCACCGAGCTGGTCTCCCTGATCAAGCGGCACGGGCTGTCGCTCGGCGATTGGCGGCGCGCCCTCTCGCTCAGCAAGGGACGCAAGACTAGCGGGCCGCGCAAGGGCCGGCGCGTGCCGGTGAAATATGCCGACGACAAGGGCAACAAGTGGACCGGCCGCGGCCGGCCGCCGCTCTGGCTGGTCGCCGCCGAGAAGTCCGGCAAGAAGCGCGACTCCTTCCTGGTGAAGAGCGCCAGGTAGGCATCGGACAAATCCGCTCCAAAGGTTATCCTTCCCGGGAGCGCGAAGAATTCCAGGGAGAGCGCATGGACCAGGACACCAACCTGTTCATTCAGGCTTTTTGGGTGAAGTGTCGCGAGGTCATCCGGCCCGAAATAGACGCCGCGATCGGCGAGCTGCGCGGCGCCGGCCACGACGCCAATGTCTCGACCCAGGAGTTCACCGTGATGGCAGACGGCCTGCCGACCGACGGCGGGCCGTCGCTTACCTTGGCGCTGCGGCCGGCCGGCGCGCCCGACAACGCCGCCCATCCGTCGCTCGAGTTCCATGGCGACGTCGCGCGCCAGGCGGTCGACGTGCTGGCGTCCAATGGGCGCAAGCAGAGCTACGAGATCGCCGATCTCGGCCCGGCCGAGGTCAAGGCCGAGCTCGACGACTGGCTGGCCCGGCTCGCCACTTCCTGAGCGCTCCGAACGGAAATTTCATGCCCGACGCCATCGACGAGTTGTTTCGCCGTTTCGGCAAGGCCTTCAACAAGGCCGATGTCGAGGAGATCGCCGCCTGCGTGACCGACGATTTCGAATGGCGCCTCAATGCCGGCGGCGCGCCGGCCGGCCGCGTGCTCAAGGGTAAGGAGGCGCTGCGCGCGCATTTCGCCGACAAGAGCCGCTCCCATCGTGAAGCACGGTTCTCGGAGGCGCGCATCCATCGCGCCGGCGACACGCTGTTCGGCACCTTCCGCGTCACCGGCATCGACCATGCCGGCAAGCCGTTCGACCGCTACGGCATCGACCGCTACGAGCTGAGGGACGGAAGGATTGCGCTCAAGGATTCCTACCTGAAGGGCGATTGACTACCCGAGGAGGGGCCCCGGGCGAGCCCATGACATCGGAAATCTCGGCAGCCACCGCTTCTTGCATCCGCTATACTGAACAAGACCATCGCGTGATTGCTGCCAGCATGAATTATTCAGCCTCCCTCGACGCATGCGACGCCCGCTGAGCGGGTTGCCGGGGGACCCGCCCGCCGACCGCGCCCCGCAAAGATGCGCACCTTGGTGGCTCATCATCTCAGCGATGCTCGTTGGTGCCGGTCTTGGCTTCTTCGGCTACCTGAGATTCCCGACCGAGGAACGCTTTCTCTACGGCAGCCTCGTCTTGTCCGGAAACGTGGCCTTCCCGGATCAGGCGCTGATGCTCCTGTACTATCGAGGAGTTTGGAGCCTGCTGGATCAGTTGGGCGCTCTCGCTTTCAGCGCCGGAATGAGCTTCACAGCCGCCAACCTCGCATTCCTGTGGATGCCGCCCGCGTTTCTGACGAGCGCCCTCGCCATGCTTGCATACGGGTTTACCGGGCAGCCCGTCTTTTCGCTTCTCCTGGCCACCATCTGCTTCCTCGGCGGTTCGCTCCTTTTGGACTTCGGCTCTCCGGACTATCCGTCGGTGGGTCTCGCCTGGTATTCGCCCAATCCTCACTCGTATGGTCGGTTCGGGCAGCTGCTTGCGGCGTTCGCTTTCGCCGCATTGATCGGCGGCCGCGAGGCGCTGGCCGCTTTCACCGCTGCCTGCCTGATCGCCGTGCATCCGGTGGTAGGCGCCTACACATTCGCAATGAT
>VBAF01000378.1 GCA_005884705.1 Alphaproteobacteria bacterium | reverse complement strand
ATCGGCTTCCTCAGCCCCGCCGATGCGCCGCGCCTTGCCGAAGCAGCCGAGGCGCGGCTCGCGCTCGCCGTCGGTGCGCGCGAGCCGTCCGATGGCTCAGGCGCACCCGCCGCGAAGATGGGCCAGTGCCCCAACTGCGGCGCCGCGGCCCTGACCCACCAGGAAGGCTGCGACATCTGCCTCAACTGCGGCTACTCGAGGTGTGGATAGCGCTCGCTGTCATCCCGAGGCCGAAGGCCGAGGGATCTATGTTCGTGGCCTTCTAGATCCCTCGCTGCGCTCGGGATGACACGTCTTCGACTAGCCGAGCTCGAGCGAGATGCCGGCGTCCTTGCTGACCTTGCTCCAGAGCGCCGCAAAGTCGCCGACGAACTTGGCGTACTCCGCCGGGCTCATCGGCTTGTCCTCGGGCAGCAGCACGACCTCCTTGAAGCGCTCCTGCACGTCCGGCGCCTTGTAGGCTTTCTGCAGTTCGTCATAGAGCGTGGCCACCACCTCCGGCGCCAGCCCCTTCGGTCCCGAGACGCCGACCCAGGTCGAGGTCGTCATCTGCGGGAAGCCCTGCTCGGCGAAGGTCGGCATGTCGGGATAGAGCGCGATGCGCTTCTCCGAGCTGATCGCCAGCACCCGCACCTTGCCGGCGTTGATGTGCGGCACGTTGGTGGTGATCGGGTCGAACATCGACGGGATGGCGCCCTGCAGCATGTCCTGCAGCGACGGGGCCGAGCCCTTGTAGGGCACGTGCTTCAGCTTGATGCCGGCGAGGCCCGAGAGCTGCTCGCCCATCAGATGGGTGTTGGAGCCGATGCCCGAGCTGCCGAAGGCGATCTCGTCGGGCTTCGCCTTGGCGGCTGCGAGGTAGTCGGCCAGCGTCTTGTAGGGCGAGGCGGCCGGCACGATCAGGACGTTGGGCGTGTGGCCGATCAGGCTGACATGGCTGAAGTCCTTGACCACGTCATAGGGCAGCTTTGGATAGATTCCGGGCGCAATGCCCAGCGGCGAGGCATGCGAGATGACCAGGGTGTAGCCGTCCGGGGCCGACTTGGCGGCGAGGTCCGAGCCGATGGTGCCGCCGGCGCCAGGCTTGTTCTCGACCACCACCTGGGTGCCGAGCGCCGCCGACAGCTTGGGCGCCAGGATGCGCGATATCGTGTCCGCCGTGCCGCCGGGCGGGAAGGTGGCGATCAGTCGGATGGTGCCCTTGGTCGGCCAGCCGGGGCTGGCCTTGGCCGAGGTGGCGAGGCTGGCGGCTGCGGCGACAAGGACGGTGCGGCGGGTGATTTTCATGGCAAGCGCTCCCCATATGATTGGCTTGCCGGGGGGCGCTGCAATGCATATGCCAGCCGGGCGGAGAGGGTGGAGGCGTGATGCGTCGGGGCGTTCTGTTGGCTGTGGTGGCGCTGGGACTTGCGGGGCCGGCGGTGGCGCAGCCGTTGCCGACCAGCCGCAGCGACCTCGCCTACTCGTTCGCCCCGGTGGTCAGGAAGGTGTCGCCGGCGGTGGTCAACATCTACACGACCACCACGGCGCGGGTGCAGCGCCGCCTGCCGTTTCCCTTTCCGGGCATGCCGCAGGACGGTCAGCGGATGCAGAACTCGCTGGGCTCGGGCGTGCTGGTCAAGGCCGATGGGCTGATCGTGACCAACGCCCATGTCGTGAAGGGCGCCGACGAGATCCGGGTCGTGCTCGCCGACCGCCGCGAGTTCGACGCCAAGCTCATCACCCAGGACGAACGCTACGACCTCGCCTTGCTGCGCATCGACACCGCGGGCGAGAAGTTCCCGTACATCGAGTTGCGCGATTCCGACTCGATCGAGGTCGGCGACGTGGTGCTGGCGATCGGCAATCCGTTTGGCCTCAACCAGACCGTGACCAGCGGCATCATCTCGGCGCTGGCGCGCTCGGCGGGCGGGGTCAACGATTCGAACTTCTTCATCCAGACCGATGCCGCGATCAATCCCGGCAACTCGGGCGGCGCGCTGGTCAGCCTCGACGGCAGGCTGATCGGCATCAACACCGCGATCTACTCGCAGAGCGGCGGCTCGGTCGGCATCGGCTTCGCCACGCCGTCCAACATCGTGGTGCGCATCGTCGCGACCGGCGAGAGCGGCGGCCGGCTGGTGCGGCCGTGGCTCGGCATCTCGATGCAGCGGGTCACCGCCGATCTCGCCGCCGGCCTCAACCTGCCGCGGCCGGCCGGGCTGGTGGTCAAGGAGGTCTATGCCAAGGGCCCCGGCGAGAAGGCGGGTTTCAAGCGCAACGACGTGATCGTCGCGTTGCGCGAGCTGCCGATCGACGACGAGGCCAGCCTGCGCTTCCGGCTGGCCACGCTCTCGGTCGGCGAGACGGTGCCGGTCAAGGTGATCCGCGCCGGCAAGGAGGTCGTGCTCGAGGTGCCGCTGGCTGCGCCGCCCGAGGATCCGCCGCGCGAGCGCTCGCTGCTCGAGGGCCGCCAGCCGCTCAGCGGCGCGACCGTGGTCAACATGTCGCCGGCGGTGGCCGACGAGATGGGCCTGGTCGAATGGAAACAGGGCGTCACGGTGGTCGAGGTGCAGCCCGGCTCCTATTCGGCGCGTTTCCTTCGAGCGGGCGACATGGTGACCGCGATCAATGGCCAGGAAGTCAAAAGCGTCGCCGACCTCAAGCGCAGGGTCACCGCCGGCGTCTCGAGCCTCAGCGTCGGCCGCGA
>VBAF01000377.1:160-3463 GCA_005884705.1 Alphaproteobacteria bacterium | reverse complement strand
TATCGACAAGGCGGCCGAGCGGCTCTTGAAGGCGACCGGCTGGAACGCGCCGCCGCCCGGCGACTACCCGACCGGCGAGGAGCTGGTCGAACGCTATCTCGAGCCCCTGGCGACGCGCACGCCGCTCAAGGGCCGCATCCGCACCTCGAGCCGCGTGACCGCCGTGGCACGCGCCGGCTTCGACAAGATGAAGAGCGACGGCCGCGCATCGGCGCCCTTTACGGTGCGCTGGCAGAACGGCCGGCTCGAGCAGCTCGAGGCGGACGCCGTGATCGATGCGACCGGCACCTGGCTCTCGCCCAATCCGGCCGGCGCCGACGGCCTGCCGGCGATCGGCGCGGCGGCGGATCATCCGCAGATCGCCTACGGCATGCCCGACGTGGTGGGCCGCGAGCGTGCTCGTTACGCCGGCAAGACGGTGGCAGTGCTGGGGGCGGGCCATTCCGCGGTCGGCACGCTGATCGACCTCGCCCGCCTGAAGGACGAGGCGCCGGGCACCGAAATCGTCTGGCTGTTGCGCGGGACCACGCCCGAGAAGGCGTTCGGCGGCGGTGCCAACGACAAGCTCGCGGCGCGTGGCGCGCTCGGCGCGGCGTTCGCGCGCCTGGTCGGCGGCGGCAGGATGCGCGTCGAGGCGGGCTTCAAGGTCTCGCACATCATCGACGACGGCGCGCGGCTGCGGGTCGCGACCGGCGCGGCGGCCTGCTGCCGGGCGGTGACGGTCGACGAGCTGGTGGTCGCCACCGGCTTCCGCCCACAGCTCGACTTCCTGCGCGAGCTCAGGATCGCGCTCGATCCCGCGGTCGAGAGCCCGCCGGCGCTGGCGCCGCTGATCGACCCCAACATCCATAGCTGCGGCACGGTGCGGCCGCACGGCGCGGCCGAGCTTCGCCAGCCGGAGCCCGGCTTCTACTTCGCCGGCATCAAGAGCTACGGCCGCGCGCCGACCTTCCTGATGCTGACCGGCTACGAACAGGTGCGCTCGATCGTGGCCGGGATCGCGGGCGACCACGAGGCCGCCGCCAAGGTCGAGCTGGTGCTGCCCGAGACCGGCGTGTGCTCGGGACCGGCCGCGGCCGAGCCGGCGGCGGGTTGCAAATCCACCGGCGACGCGGCGAAGGGCTGCTGCGGTTGACGTCCGTCGCGGCACCGGCGTCGGCCGCGCGGCTGGTCGCGATCGTCTGCACCGCCCAGGTCTTCGTCCAGCTCGGCGCCGGCTACTGGCCGGTGCTGCTGCCCGAGCTGATGGGCCGCTGGTCGCTCTCCAACAGCGAGGCGGGCTGGATCACCTCGGCCTTCTATGCGGCCTACATGGTCTCGGTGCCGGTGCTGGTGACGTTGACAGATCGCATCGACGCCAAGCGGGTCTACCTGTTCGGCGTCGGCTGCACGATGGTAGCGCACCTCGCCTTCGGCGCGCTGGCCGACGGCTTCTGGTCGGCGCTCGCCTTGCGCGCGCTGGCCGGCCTCGGCTGGGCCGGCACCTACATGACCGGCCTGAAGTTGCTCGCCGACCAGGTCGACGCCCGGATGATGTCGCGCGCCGTCACCGGGCACGCCGCGAGCATCGGCATTTCGGGCGCCGCCTCCTACTTGGTGGGCGAGCTGCTCGCGGAGGGCTTCGGTTGGCGACTCGCCTTCGCCAGCGCCGGCCTCACCGCAGCGATCGCCTGGCTCACTGTTGCGCTCGCGGTGCCGGGCCGTCCGCCGCCGGCCAAGCCCGCCGGTCCGGCGCCGGCGCTGTTCGATTTCCGCCCGGTGCTGCGCAACCGTTCGGCCTTCGCCTATTCGCTGGCCTATTGCGTGCACACGTTGGAGATGAACGCGCTGCGCGGCTGGGGCGTCGCCTTCCTCGCCTGGGTCGCCGCCAGCAGCGGCATGGCGGGTGGGCTGCTGTCGCCCGCGATGGTGATCACCGTGCTCGGGCTGCTCGGCACCTTGACCAGCGTGGCCGGCAACGAGGCGTCGATCCGCTTCGGCCGGCGCCGGCTGGTGCAGGTGGCGATGGCGCTGTCGATCGTCGTCGGCGCGGTGATCGGCTTCGCCGGCTCGACCGGCTACTGGATCGCAGTCGGGCTGATCGTGCTCTACGGCATGATCATCTGGCTCGATTCCTCCTCGCTCACCGCCGGGGCGGCCGGCGCCGCCGATCCGGCGCGGCGCGGCGCCACCCTCGCCGTGCACTCGATGCTGGGCTATGCCGGCGGCTTCGTCGGACCGCTGGCGATCGGCTGGACGCTCGACCTGTCGGGCGGCATGTCGCCGCTCGGCTGGGGCCTGTCGTTCCTGGTGATCGCCGGGCTGATGGCGCTCGCGCTCATTGCCTTCACGATCCTGCGGCCGCGCGAGCTCGAAGGCGATCGGGCGAGGTCTTAGAGAGAACTATGCTTCGGCCACTTGGATAGAGATGGACTCGTCCGACCATCGCGCCCAAGGTGGCGTGAACCCGACGTGCTTTGCACGTTGCGGCGCACGATCCCAACAACATCGCCTCGCCTTCTTCTTCCCTCGGAAGAGAGGGGCCTCCGAGAGGCATAGCAAGAATGGGCGCGATGGAAGCGGCGTTCTTCGTCGGCGAGGAGACGCTGCGGAAAGTCCGGCCGACAATGTCGACCGGCGAAGCCGGCATGCTGGAAGCCTTCGACGCTCATCGCGACCTGATCCACGCCGCCGCCGCGAGGCTCTACGGCCGCGGCCGCAAGGGCGCCTACGACCTTCAGCCGTCGGACATCTAGGCGCGCTCGCGAGAAGCGCAGGCCGTCACCTTGAAAAGCGCGGACTCTTCCAGAGTTTGTCGAACATCGCGCCGTCCTGCCTCAATCGCTCGCGGAGCACGTGTTCACTCTTGATGTACTTGCCGGCGTACATCGCGATCTCCTTGGCAAACTCCTCCCGGCTGACCCCCTCGGCCTTGGCGGCCTTGATGGCGTCCTTGGCCCGGTCCTGGTCAGGCCGATGCCAGGCGAATGGCGCCGTGCCAAAGCCAAAGCCGCCCGCAATCTTTTCCTTCCAGCTCACGATCACCCCCTCGTCGACAATCCGGCAGGTTATCGTGCCCCGCGCCGAATGTACCGTCCGTCTTGAAGCGGATTAGGCCCTAAAAAGTTGCACTGAGGGGTGCCGGACGCCTGGGATTGGCGGGCCGAAGCCCCTAGACCGCCGTGCCGTCGTCGTCGGAGCCCGGCGTGCCGTTCTTCAGGCGCAGCCGGCCTGACTTGTCGATCCAGACCCGGTAATTGCCGAGTTGCATCAGGTTTGGGCTCTGCCAGTTCGAGGCGAAGCGCACGCCGCCCTTGTCGCCGG
>VBAF01000377.1:0-139 GCA_005884705.1 Alphaproteobacteria bacterium | reverse complement strand
CGTTCATGTACTCGACCGTCCCCTGGGACGACATGACCACTGCGCGCGCCTTCATCTCGCCGCCGATCCGCGCCAGCCCGGCGCCCTTGGCACCACCGTCGCCCGAGCCGGTGCAGCCGATCATGGCGAGCTGGCTCAC
>VBAF01000074.1:18760-19639 GCA_005884705.1 Alphaproteobacteria bacterium | reverse complement strand
TCTACGGCGCGCAGAACGTCGCTGAAGGCGTGCCGCCGCAATATGCCGACAAGATGCTGGACAAGTTCGATCCGCCGCCCGACGGCGTGCTGATCGCTCGCGCCGGTGGTCCGGCCGGGCTATTCTCGGCCATTATCGGCGGCTGGCCCGGCCAGCGCGTGCGCGAGGAATGCCAGGCGGTTACACGGGAGATCAAGCCATGACCCCAAGCGGTACATACGTCGAGAAGCTGCGCGATCCCACCGCCGAGACCTCGCCCAGCCGCCGGCCGCGGCTCGCGCCGCCCGCCTCGCTCGCGGGCAAGACGGTGGCGCTGATGGATATCGGCAAGTCGCGCGGCAAGGAGTTCATCGACCGGCTCGAGGGCCACTTCAAGACGGCCGGCATCGCCACCAGGCGCTACGCCAAGCCGACCAACACCAAGGTGGCGCCGCTCGCGGTGATGCAGCAGATCGCCGCCGAAGCCCAGCTCGCGGTGATCGCCTTAAGCGATTGAGGGTCCTGCACATCGTGCAGTCTGCACGACCTCTACAATCTCGATAGCCGCGGCCTGCCGGGCGTCAACATCGTCACCACCGAGTTCGTCGACGGCGTGACGGCGCAAAGCGAATCGCTGGGCTTCGATCCGGCCGTCGTCTACGTCCCGCACCCGATCCAGAACCGCACCACCGCCGAGATCGAGGCGCTCGCCGACCAGGCGTTCGAGAAGGTGATGGCGGCGCTCACCGCCTAATCCTTCTCCGGGATCACCGCCGGCGGCACCATCGGCTCGGTCGCGGCGGGCGCGGCCGGCAGGGGCGGCGGCGGCTCGGTCGGCAGGAATTCGGCAACGGCGGCGGCGGTGGCCTTGGCATCCTCCTCCATCGGGTCGTGGCCCGG
>VBAF01000074.1:13551-18588 GCA_005884705.1 Alphaproteobacteria bacterium | reverse complement strand
GCGAGCCGCGCGCCCTTGATGTCGTTCTGGAAGTGGAAGGCGTCGGCGACCGGCACCCAGCGGTCCTGGGCGCCCCAGATGATCAGGGTCGGCACGTCGAGCCGCTTGAGCGGCGTCGGGTCGATTGGCTCCTGGTTGCGCGCCCGCTGCAGGGTGGCCCGGCGGTTGCCCGGGAAACGCTGCAGGTCGGCGAAGCGGCGCAACCGCTGCGGCGTGATCATCGTCGGGTCGCTGTAGATCTCCTCCATCGAGCGGCGCACCAGCCGCTCGGGCTTGAAGTAGATGCCGATGTCGCCGATGCCCTTCATGCGGGCCAGCCGGATCGGCAGCGGCGGCTCGCCCCCGCGCGGGTAGCCGGCCGAATCGACCAGGATCAGATGGCTGACCCGCTCCGGCCGCGTCGCCGCGAAGCTCCAGGCGACCGCGCCGCCCATCGAGTGGCCGGCGATCGCGAAGCGGTCGAGATTGAGCGTGTCGGCCAGCACCTCGATGAAGTCGGTATAGGCCTCGATCGAATAGTCGCCGCGCGGCCAGGCGCCGGTCAGGCCATGGCCCGGCAGATCGACCGAGATCAGGCGATAGCGGTCCTTGAGCTCGCCGACCCAGCCCTCCCACATGTGCAGCGAGCCCAGCGAGCCGTGGATCAGCACCAGCGGCATCGCGTCGGCCTTGCCCTCGTCGCGGATATGCGTGCGCGTGCCGCCGACATCGATGAAGGTCGAGGGCGGCTGGCCGTAGCGCGCGATCAGGACGTCGGGCGGCAGATCGGGCGCATAGGCCCACAGCAGGACGCCGGACAGGCCGCCCAGCAGGAAGAGCAAGACCAGCGGCAGGTGCCGCCAGCGCGAGTGCTGCTCCTCAGCGCGGCGGCGACGGTTCGGCATGATCGCTCGCTCGGGCCCCGCGCAGCGCGTCGGCCAGGAGATCGAGATTGCGCAGCTTGAACTCGGCGGCGGGCGCCGGATCGAGGATTTTCTCCTCGATCAGCTTGGCGAGGATGCTGCGGTTGAGATCGTTGTTGACCACCAGCCGGTCCTCGAGCTGGGCCACGAACACCAGCAGCTCGAACTCCAGCCCGGCGGTGCCGACCCGCACGAAGCGCACGATCGGCTGCGGCACGCGCAGCACCCGCGGATGATCGAGCGCCGATTCGCGCAGTATCGCCTCGAGCCTGGCGACGTCGGTGCCGAGGCCGACCGTCAGCGGAATCTCGATGCGGCTCGACGTGTCGGAGTAGGTGCGGTTGACCACCGGATTCTGCAGGAAGAGGCTGTTGGGCACGATCACGTGGGTGCGCTGGAAGGTCTCGATCTCGGTGGCGCGGATGTTGATGCGCCGCACGAAGCCCTCGTGGCCCGAGACGGAGACCCAGTCGCCGGCCTTGATCGGCCGCTCCAG
Organism: Alphaproteobacteria bacterium; assembly: GCA_005884705.1. Taxonomy (GTDB): domain Bacteria; phylum Pseudomonadota; class Alphaproteobacteria; order Reyranellales; family Reyranellaceae; genus Reyranella. The sequence continues at coordinate 17,190 of VBAF01000074.1, read as the reverse complement.
CAAGAGGACCACGCCCGAGATCACGTTGTTGGCGATGTTCTGCAGGCCAAGGCCGATGCCGACCGAGAGCGCGCCGAGTACGATCGCCAGGTTGGTGAAGTCGATGCCGAGTGCGCCGACGCCGAGCAAGATGGCGACGATCACGCCGACATAATTGAGGCCGGCATCGACCGACTGGCGCAGCGGCATCGGCGCGTCGACGGTCGGCATCACCCGGTCGCGCACGACGCGGCGCACCAGCCGCGCGAGCAGCATGGCTATGCCGAACACCAGGATCGCCGTGCCGATGTTGCCGAGCGAGATGGTGACGCCGCCGATCTTCACGCCCTGCATGAGCTGGTCGAAGCCGCGCGTGATCGCATCGACGTCGACGCTCCAGGCCGCCGGGACGGCGACCGCCAGCAGCGCCATGAGGAGGAGATCGACCAGCAGCAGCGCGATGTGCTGGCCGCGCAGCTGGAAGTCGGCCGGCAGGCCCAGGCGCCGGCGCACCCAGCGGCCGGTCGGCATGTCGGGCGCCGCGGTCGCCTCGAACAGATCGCCCGCGAGCTGGTGCGCGACCAGCGCCAGCGCCACCCACAGACAGGTGAGCGCGATGCCGGCGTGGATGTGCGCGGCGAGCGTGGCGTAGCCCAGCAGCGCGAACACGAGCGAGCCGAGCACGGCCATGCTGATCAACAGGCGCAGCACCGACCACCAGGTGCCGCCGACCATGGCGCGCGCGTCCGAGCCGGCCGGCCGCGCCGCCTCCCAGCCGCGGTTCGACAGCACCGGCAGCGCCAGCAGGGCGATCGCGGTGGCGAGTGCCAGCGATCCCACCGACGCGACCGAATCGCGGTCGCTGCCTTGGGTCAGGGCGAGATAGAGGAAGTCGGCCATCAGGCCATAGCCGAGCAACCGCCGCAGCGCCGACGACAGGTGCCGGGCGCTGGAATCGGTGAACGGCAGCACCCGCCAGGCCGGTCGGTGCGGCGCCAGGACCGTCGCCGTCAGTCCGACCGTCAGCAGGAAGAGGACCAGCCGCTCGATGAATTCCGGCAGCAGCGCGTCGATCGGCGGCGGCGGCAAGGTCGCCGTCAGCAGCTTGCCGATCAGCCAGACCGCCAGGACGGGCACCAGCACCAGGCCGACACCGTCGATCGCGGCGGCGAGGGTGCGGTCGCGCCGGCCGGGTTCGGCAAGCTCGCCGCGGCCGAAGCGGCGGCGCAGGGTTCGGCCGAGCCACCACAGCACGATGGTGAGCGACGCCCACAAGCCGAGCGGAGTCAGGTCCTGATTGCCATAGCGCAGGCCGCTCAGCCCTTCACGTCCCCAGCCGGCCAGTGCCGCGCTGAGGGTCCGCCACGCGGCGGTGAGTTCGGAAGGAAGCTTGCCCCAGACCCGGGGCGACACCGGCGGGTCGTTGCGCTGCAGCAGGGTGCGCAGCATGACCTCGCCGCGCAGCTTGGTCATGCGCTCGAGCAGCTGGTCGGCGCGGGCGATCATCACCTCGCATTGCTTGACGCGGCTTTCGCTGATCGTCGCCTGCTCGGTCAGCCGCTCGTGCTCGGCCTTGACCGCGTCGGTCTCGGTCGGCCGATCTGCGCCCGGCTTGACGTCGAGCGGGGCAAGCAGGCGCCTTGTGTCGGCCAGGTCGTTGCGCGCCAGCTGGGCCGCCGCCTGGGCATAGGCGCGCACGTCGGTGGTCTGCTCGCGCAGCGCATCGATCTCGGCCGGCAGGATGCCCGGCTGGGTGACGCGAGCCGTGATGCGGTCGAGCTGGCGGGTCCACAGATCCACCAGCTGCGAAAACGGCCGCTGCGGCTGCGGCACGGCCTGGGCCCAGACTGGATGGATGCCGGCTACCAACAGCATGAGCCAAGCGAGACGAAAGAGACCCCGCATGGCGCTGTGGTACCACGTTAGCCCGTTGATAAATGTGGTTAATCCGCCCCATTCATGGGGAGATCGCCGAGCCGGCCGCGAGTTGACACCGCCCGACCGGCGGGGAACCTTTCGCCCCGCATCAAGGGTTGCCGGGGAGTATTGAGCATGGCCGACGGGCAGGGAGTTGGAGAAGTCAGGGTCGCGCCCGACCGGCTGCATGCCTTCACCATGGCGATCTGCCGGGCCGATGGCAGCTCGGACCAGGAGGCCCGGCTGGTCGCAGACCATCTGGTGCTGGCCAACCTCTACGGCCACGACAGCCACGGCGTCGGCATGATGCCGGCTTATATCCAGAACACCACCACCGGGCGCTGCGTCCGTAACCATCATGCAAAGATCATCAAGGATAATGGCGCCGTGATCGTGATCGACGGCGGAGTCGGCTACGGTCAGGTCGTTGCCAAGGAGGCGATGGATTTCGGCATCGAGCGGGCGAAAAAACACGGCGTCTGCGTCGTCGGCCTCACCAACTCCCATCACATCGGGCGCATCGGCCATTGGGCCGAGCAGTGCGCGCGGGCCGGCATGGTCTCGACCCACTGGGTGAACGTGCATGGCCACAAGTCGCTTGTGGCCCCCTTTGGCGGCGCCGAGCCGCGCTATTCGACCAATCCCTACTGCACCGCGGTGCCGCGCAAGGGCAAGGAGCCGATCGTGCTCGACTTCGCCACCAGCCAGGTGGCGATGGGCAAGGTCCGGGTCGCCAACAACAAGAAGGTGCAGATGGAGGCCGGCCTGCTGATCAACGCGACCGGTGACGACACCACCGAGCCCGGCGTGATGTACAACCCGCCGTTCGGCGCCATCCTGCCGTTCGGCCTGCACAAGGGCGGCGGGCTGGCGGTGATCTGCGATCTGCTGGCCGGCGCGCTGACCGGCGGCAAGACGCATTCGCCGCGCACCATCAAGGACGGCACCGACATCGTGAACAACATGCTGTCGATCATCATCGACCCGGCGGCGATGGGCGGCACCCAGGCGTTCGAGGACGAGGTCGAGACTTTCATCACCTGGGTGAAGTCGGCCAAGCCGCGGCCCGGCGTCGCCGAAGTGCTGGCGCCCGGCGAGCCCGAGCGCGCCCGCAAGATCGACCGCGAGAAGAACGGCGTCCCGATCGACACCACGACCTGGCAGCAGCTCATCGACGTCGCCGCCAAGGTGAGGCTCAACGACACCGAGATTCCGAAGATCGCCGCCTAGGGGGAGACGACCATGGCCAAGATGAAGCTCTACTACTCGCCGGCCTCGCCCTACGCGCGCAAGGTCCGCGTGGTCGCGATCGAGACCAAGCTCGACAAGAAGATCGAGATGGTGAACGTCGCGCTGACGCCGGTCGCGGCCAACGCCGACGTCGACAAGCACAATCCGATCGGCAAGATCCCGGCGCTGTCGGTCAAGGGCATGGACCTCTTCGACTCGCCGGTGATCTGCGAGTACCTCGACAGCCAGCACAAGGGCCGCAAGCTGTTCCCGCGCAAGGGCCGCGACCGTTGGGTCGCCCTGCGCCAGCAGGCGATGGCCGACGGGCTGCTCGATGCCGCGCTGCTGGCGCGTTACGAGGGCGCGCTCCGGCCGGAGGAGAAGCGCTGGCCGGAATGGAGCCAGGGGCAAACGAAGAAGATCAGCGGCGTGCTGGCCCAGCTCGAGGCCGAGGTGAAGTCGCTCAAGGGCAGGCTCACCATCGGCACCATCTCGGTCGTCTGCGCGCTGGGC
>VBAF01000074.1:0-13487 GCA_005884705.1 Alphaproteobacteria bacterium | reverse complement strand
TGCCGTCGCTCAAGGCGACCGCCCCGCCGCCCGCCTGATCGAAGCGGTGTGAAGACCGCCGAGGAGATCATCGCCCAGCTTGGCTTGAAGCCGCATCCCGAGGGTGGGCACTACGCCGAGACCTTCCGCGCGCCCGACAGGCCGCGCGGCGCCTCGACCGCGATCTACTTCCTGCTCAAGGCCGGCGAGCGCTCGCAATGGCACAAAGTCGACGCCGACGAGCTCTGGCACTTCCACGCGGGCGCGCCGCTCGAGCTGTCGCTGAGCCCCGACGGCCGCTCGGTGCACCGGCTGCGCCTCGGCATCGACTTCGACCTCGGCGAGCAGCCGCAGGTCGTCGTGCCGCGTGGCGTCTGGCAGGCCGCCCGCTCGCTCGGCAGCTGGACCTTGGTCGGCGCGACCGTGGCGCCCGCCTTCCAGTTCGAGCACTTCGAGATGGCGCCGCCCAGCTGGGAGCCGTCATAGGAGCGCGCCACCGGCGACTACGGCCTCTTCCACAAATCGCGTGACGCGAGCAGCGCTCCAGCCGTGACCAGCAAGGCGGCCAGCACGAGCGTGAGCGTCGGCGGGGCGAGCCCGCACAGGACCAGCAGCGCGGTCGATAGGATCGGTGCGGCGTAGCTGAGCGCGCTGAGGGCGCGGATGACGCCGCGCTTCACGGCGTGATCCCAGATGTAGAAGGCGCCGCCGGTCGGGCCTACGCCGAGCGCGAGAACGGCCAGCCAGGCGAGCGGCGTCGCCGGCCATGCGGTCGCTTCGAACAGCAGGTGACAGAGCAGGGAGAGGATCGCGGCTGCGACGCAGAACGAGGCGATGGCGTCGGTCGGCGTCTCGCCGAAGCGACGCGACAGCACCGAGTAGAGCGACCAGGCGTAAGCGCAGCCGAGCGCCAGCGCGTAGCCCAGCGCATAGGCGCCGGTGAAGCTGACACCGCGCCCGAACGCCAGCAGGGCGACGCCGGCGAAGCCCAGCAGCGCACCGACCAGATGCGGCCAGCCCAGACGCTCGCCGGCGAGCGGCGCGGACAACAGCACGATCAGCAGCGGCCAGAGGTAGTTGACCAGGTTCGCCTCGGCCGGCGGCGCGAGCTGCAGGGCGGCGAAGTAGAGGGCGTGGTAGCCGAACAGGCCGCCGACCCCGAGCGCCCAGACCTTTGCCGGCCAGCGCATCAGGTCGAGCCAACCGAGGCCCCGGCGGCGCGCCCGCACCACGCCGATCAGGGCGCCGACGGCGAAGGTCATGGCCACCATCTGGAACGGGGGGATCGGCCCGGCAAGGACCGACAGGGTGGCGAGCGCCCCCCACAGCGCGATGGCGCCCAGTCCCGCCGCCATCGCCCGGCGCCGCTCGGCGGGGAGGACACTTGTCATCGTCGCCGCATAGCACATTCCGGCAGGCCGGAATGTGCCCGAGACAACCTAGTCGCTTGTGTCGATAGGCCCGGTTACGATGGCGCGACACAAGGGACGGCATGTTTCATCGTCCGACCAACCCGGTGAGCCATCGTCTCGCGCGGCTGGCTTTCTATCTGGCCTGCCTGGCGGCGCTCATCGTCTCCGCCTGCGGCCCGGCGCATCGCTATCTCGGCATCGATCTCGATATCGCACTCGCGGTCTTCCGCGTCGGCTTTTACGCGGCTGCGGCGGCGATCGCACTGGCGCTTGCGACCATCGTGCCGACGCGGCCAGGCGACCGGCGGCGAGGTTTCCTTGCCGCTCTGCTGGCAGTGGCGCTCGGCGTCGCCGCCGCCTGGTCGCCGGCGCAATGGCTGCTCGAGGCGCGCACCGCCCCGCGCATCAACGACGTCACCACCGACACCGCCAACGCGCCGGCGATGGTCGTGACCCAGCAGATGCGGCACGGCGCGCCCAATCCGCCGGCCTATCCCGGCGAGCCGGCGGCGGCGCTGCAGCGTGCGGCCTATCCCGACATCACACCGGTCGTGATCAACGCGCCGCCGGCGGACGTCTTTCGCAAGGTCGACGAAGTCGCCATGACGCTCGGCTGGGAGGTCGTGGCGCGTGCCCCCGCTGACGGCCGCATCGAAGCGGTCGACACTTCGCAATGGTTCGGCTTGACCGACGACATCGTGATCCGCATCCGGCCCGAGGGCGGCAGCGGCAGCCGGATCGACATCCGCTCGAAGAGTCGCGTCGGCCAATCCGATTTCGGCGCCAACGCGCGCCGCATCCGCGCGTTCATCGAACGGTTGCGGCGGGAGCAGTAGGCTTTCCTCTCATACTCCTCTCCCCGCTAGAGGGGAGGAATATGAGGAAGAGAACTCAGTGCACCGTCGCGGGCAAAGTGAAGCGGAAGGTCGTGCCGGCGGGGCCGGTCTCGGTCAGGACGATCTCGCCGCCATGGGCGCGCACCAGGTCGCGGGCGATGGCGAGGCCGAGCCCGGCGCCGCCGGCGCGGCCGCCGGTGGTGAACGGCTTGAAGAGCTGCGCCACCACGTCTTTCGGCACGCCCGGCCCGTTGTCGGCGACGTCGACCAGCACGTAGGCTCCGCCATTCTGGGTGCGCACCGTCACCGTGTTGGCGCCGGCGTCGAAGGCGTTGCGGCCGAGATTGATGAACACGCGATAGAGCAGATCGCGGTCGGCGCTCACCTTGCGCTCGCCGCTCAGTGCGTTGACCCAGTTGCGCAGCTGATTGGGATCGGCGTCCTCGCCCTGCTCCTGCAAAGTGATGCCGACCTCGTCGATCAGGTCGGCGAGGTCGAGTTCCTCGAGCCGGGGCGTCGGCCGGTCGCGCACATACTCGATCGCCTCGCTCGCCATGCGGGTGGCCCGGTCGATGGTGTTCATGATGGTCGGCGCGAACTTACGGGTTCGCTCGTCGTCGCTGTGTGCCAGCCGGTCCGACAGCAGCCGTGCGGTCGACAGGATGTTGCGCAGGTCGTGGTTGATCTTGTTCGACGCCGCGCCGATGTCGGCTAGTCGCGACTTCTGGCGCAGCGAGGCGCGCAGCTCGCGCTGCAGGTTCTGGAACTCGCGGTCGACCACGCCGATCTCGTCGTTGCGCGCGCTGTGCGGCCGGTCGGTGCCGCCTTCCTCCGGATCGCGGCGGAAAGCCACCATGTCGGCCGACAGGTCCTGCAGGGGCCGGATGACGAGCCAGCGCAGCGCGAGATAGAGCAGGGCGGCGGTGAACAGGGCGATGATGATGGAGAGCACCAGCACGCGGACGCTGTAATCGTACATCGCCAGTCGCATTGGCAGCTCGTCGACCACGATCCAGACCATCGCGCCCGGTAGCCGCAGCGATTCGCCGCCGACCCGCGTGTAGTAGGCGCCGTCGCGCGTCATCGCCGCCAGCGCGTCCCAGATCAGGCCGAGCGCGCCGCGCTCCTTGAGATTGAAAGTCGGCATGTCCGGTCGCGGCGGGATGTTGAGCAGGGCGCGGCGCGGCTTGTTGGGCTCGACCAGCACCACCGCGTCGACGCGCGCATGATTGAGCAGCGCCCGCTTGACCCCATCGGTCACCATGTTGTCGGGTGTGGCGTCGAGCGCCAGGGCTGCGAGCGTGCCGCTCTCGATCAGCTGCTCGAGATAGACCAGGCGATGGCGCGCGATCGAGGGCAGGAACAGCAGCAGCTCGGCCGTCATCACGGCGGCGATCACCAGCCCCAGGATGCGCCACGACAGCCCGAAGCTGGGTAGCCGGCGGCGCGCCAGGGAAGCCGTTCCGGCGCGAAGGGTGATGTCGGCGGGCATGGGCTGTGGATTTTATAGGAGCCGAGGGGTGGGGCCTAGCCAGCCCCCATCAACTCTTCATGTAATCGACCGGTACCTTGCCGCCCGGCAGGCCGGGCTCGGTATGGGCGAAGCTCGGCCGGGCCGAGAGTTTGCTCCACCAGGCCGCGAGCCGCTCATATTCCTGCAGCAGCGCCCGGCCCTCCGGCGCGAGCACGAAGTAAGCCATCATCGCCCCGAGATGGAGGTCGGCGAGTGACGGCGGACCCTCCGCGACAAGGGGCTCGAGCGCCGCCAGGACCTTCGCCGAGGCGGCGAGACCGCGCGCGATCTCCGCCTCGTCCACCGGCTGGCCGCTGGCCGTGCGGAACACGCGATGCGAGAAGACCTGCCGCACCATCGGCCAGTAAGCATAGGCGTCGGCAATGCCGATCACCTGATCCATGCGGGCGAGCGCTCGCGGCTCGTCAGGCTGCAGCCTGGGGCCGGGGAAGGCGCGATCAATGTAGCGGATGATGGCGCCGGTTTCGTAGAGCACGAAGCCGTCATGGACCAGGGTCGGCACCCGACCGAACGGATGCAGGGCGAGGTAGGACGCCGGCACGTCCGGCGCGAACGGGTTCACCTCGACCCGCTCGTAGGCCACCGCCTTTTCGGCCAAAGCGAGCCGGGCGATGCGGACATAGACGCTGTAACGGTAACCGTGGAGCACGACGGCCATCTGGCGGACCTACCTGTCATCCGGGCCAATTGTCATCCCGAGCGTAGCGAGGGACCTTTACCGGGTCAGGGAAGATCCATCGCTACCCATGCCGCCCAGCCTTTCATTGACTCAAGGGGCCCCCGCGACTATTACCCTCGCCCACGGAATTTCGCCCCCGGCGGCAGCGCGCGGGGGCTTGTGTTTGAGGGAGTTGCGTCATGAAACGCACCTATCAGCCGAGCAAGCTGGTCCGCAAGCGTCGGCATGGCTTCCGGTCGCGCATGGCCACGGTGGGCGGCCGCAAGGTCATCGCCAACCGCCGCCGCTCGGGCCGCAAGCGCCTGTCGGCTTAAGGCACGGGCCCCCTGCCCGTGGCGCCGGTCCGCCCCGGGCGTTTGCCAAATCGTCGGGATTTCCTGCGCGTCCGGGCCGGGCGGCGCTGCGCCATGCCCGGATTCGTGCTCCAGGCCGCTCCGGTGCCGGCCGACCGTCCGCTGCCGGCGGTGCGGGTCGGCTTCACCGTCAGCAAGCGAGTAGGCAATGCGGTGGCTCGCAACCGGGTCCGCCGCCGCCTGCGCGAGATCGCCCGCCAGGTCATTCCCGAGCAGGCCCGGGCCGACCTCGACTACGTCCTGGTTGGCCGCCAGGGCGCGCTCGAGCGCGATTTCACCGTGATGCGCCAGGAACTGGTCGAGGCGCTGAAACGGCTGAAAGCCCTGGCCGTCGCGACGCCATGACCCTCACCTCCCGCCTTGCGCCAGCGCCGGCGAATCGCCAGTTTCCCGGCCGCATGCCTTCCCTGCTCCTGCCCTCATTATTGTTGAGGGGGGCGATCCGTCTCTACCAGCTGACGCTCGCCTACTTCTTCGTCGGCGCCTGCCGCTTCGAGCCATCGTGCTCGGCCTATGCGGCCGAGGCAGTGGCGCGGCACGGTGCGCTGCGGGGCAGCATGCTCGCGGCGCATCGCCTGTGCCGCTGCGGTCCCTGGACCCGCGGCGGCTATGACCCGGTGCCCGTATCCTCTCTCTCCTGTCAGCCCGTCGAGCGCACATAGCAATGGATCAAAAGAACTTCATCGTCGCCATCGTGCTCTCGGTGATCATCATCATGGGCTGGCAGACGCTGTTCCCGTCCAAGCCGACGCCGCCGCCGCAGCAGCAGACCAGCCAGACGACTGCGCCCAACGCGCCGACCAGTGGGCAACCCGGCGGCCAGCCCGGCGCGCCGCAGGCTCCGGCCGCCCAACCCGCTGCGCAGCAGACGGTGAGCCGTGACGAGGCGCTGGCGCGCTCGCCGCGCGTCACCTTCGCCACGCCGGAGCTGCTGGGTTCGATCGCGCTCAAAGGCGCGCGGATCGACGATGTCCGGCTCGCCAAGCATCGCGAGGAACTCGATCCCAAGAGCCCGCCGGTACCAGTGCTGTCGCCGGTCGGCGTCGAGCATCCGTATTACGCCGAGTTCGGCTGGTCCTCGTCCGATGAGGCGGTGAAAGTGCCCGGTCCGGACACGCTGTGGACGGCGAGCCAGACGACGCTCGAGGCCGGCAAGCCGGTGCGGCTCACTTGGGACAATGGCGCGGGCCTGATCTTCGCGCTCGATGTCGCGATCGACGAGAACTTCTTGTTCGACGTCAAGCAGAGCGTCGAGAACAAGACCGACAAGCCGGTGACCGTCTTCCCGTGGGGCCTCGTCGTGCGCTTCGGCGAGCCCAAGGCCGAAGGCACCTACGTGCTGCATGAAGGCCCCTATGGCGTGTTCAACAGCAGCCTCAAGGAATTCGGCTACTCGGACTTCAAGGACAACAAGAGCCAGAAGCTTTCGACCACCGGCGGCTGGGTCGGCATCACCGACAAATACTGGATGGCGACCCTGGTGCCCGACCAGAAATCCAAGGTCGACGTCACCCTGAAAGGCACCGGCGCGGCGCCCAACATCAAGTACCAGATCGACTATGTCGGCCCGGCCGTCACGGTGGAGGCGGGCGGGTCCGGCGGCTACGAAGCGCATCTCTTCGCCGGCGCCAAGATCGTCCGCGTGATCGATGCCTATCGCGAGAAGCTGGGCATCGATCGCTTCGACCTGACGATCGACTGGGGCTGGTTCTGGTTCTTCACCAAGCCGATGTTCTGGCTGCTCGAGTGGCTCTACGTCGAGCTCGGCAATTTCGGTGTGTCGATCCTGATCCTCACCGTGATCGTCAAGGCGGTCTTCTTCCCGCTCGCCAACAAGTCCTATGCCGCGATGAGCAAGATGAAGGCGCTGCAGCCGGAGATGGAGAAGCTCAAGCAGCGCTACGGCGAGGACAAGCAGCGCATGAACCAGGAGCTGATGCAGCTCTATCGCCGCGAGAAGGTCAATCCCGCGGCCGGCTGCCTGCCGATCGTGGTGCAGATCCCGGTCTTCTTCGCGCTCTACAAGGTGCTCTACACCACGATCGAGATGCGCCATCAGCCGTTCTTCGGCTGGATCAAGGATTTGAGCGCACCCGATCCGCTCACCATCCTGACCGGCTTCGGGCTGTTTCACTGGCAGATCCCGGAGATCCTGCATTTCTTCAACATCGGCATCTGGCCGCTGGGCATGGGCGTGACCATGTTCCTGCAGCAGAAGCTGAACCCGGCGCCCGCCGATCCGGTGCAGGCGCGCGTGTTCCAGTTCCTGCCGATCATGTTCACCTTCATGCTGGCGCCGTTCTCGGCCGGCCTGGTGATCTACTGGGCGTGGAGCAACACGCTGTCGATCGCGCAGCAGTACTACATCATGCGCAAGCACGGCGCGCCGATCGGCGGCAAGGCGCAGCCCAAGGCGGTGGTGCCGGCGACGCCGGAGCCGGTCGCCGCGAGCGGCAACGGCAAGAAGGGCGGCAAGAAGAAGCGGTGACGCCCTCTCAGGAAGCCCGCGAGCGCACGGCCGAACAGATCGAGGCGGCGCGCAAGCTCTTTGCCGGCCCGTGCGACTTCGTGGCCGGCGCGGGCTCGCTGGAATCGCTGATCCCGATCGCGTTGCCCGAAGTGGCCTTCGCCGGGCGGTCCAATGTCGGCAAGTCGAGCCTGGTGAACGCGCTGACCGGCCGCCGGACGCTGGCGCGCACCTCGTCGAGCCCCGGCCACACCCGCCAGATCAATTTCTTCGATCTCGGCGGCCGGCTCTTCCTGGTCGACCTGCCGGGCTACGGCTTCGCCCAGGTCTCGCGCTCGATGAAGGAGACCTGGCAGGATCTCGCCTCGGCGTACCTGCGCGGCCGGCCGACTCTCAAACGCGTCTGCCTGCTGATCGATGCACGCCATGGCGTGAAGGACAGCGACCGCGAGACCATGAAGAACCTCGATGCAGCCGCGGTGTCCTACCAGGTCGTGCTGACCAAGGCCGACCATCTCAAGGCCGCCGCGATTCCGAAGGCTGTCGCCGCGGCTGAGGCAGTCGCGCGCAAGCATGGCGCGGCCCATCCGAAGGTTCTGCCGACCAGCAGCCAAACCGGCTTTGGCATTGCGGAACTCAGAGCGGAGATCGCCGACGTGGCGACGCGCTGACGCGCCAGCCGCCGGTCTTGTTGCGAATCGAGGTGCGTGTCACGTTGCGCGGCGGGCAAGGTTAGGTGGCCATGGCTGACTGGGGCTCCGGATACGTCACTGACAAGGCTTACGTGCACGACTTTTGCCGCGTCCAGACACCGCCGATGCTGGCTCTGGCAGCGTTATGCGGCGGCGTTCAGGCGACCGGCGGAGCGGGCGAGGCCCTCGCCTATTGCGATCTTGGCTGCGGCCAGGGCTATACCGCCAATCTCATCGCTGCCGCCAATCCGGCCGTGCAAGTCCTTGGCGTCGATTTCAACCCCAGCCATATCGCCAATGCCCGTGCCCTTGCGCAGGCCGCGCGCCTTTCGAACGTCGACTTCCGCGAAACGAGCTTCGAGGAAATCGCCGCCGACCCGACGACGCCGCAATTCGACGTCATGGCGATGCACGGTGTTTTCAGCTGGATCAGCGCAAAAAACCGGCGCGCTCTCGTGGCGCTGATCGCCCGGCGGCTGAAGCCAGGCGGGCTGCTCTACGTATCCTACGATTGCATGCCGGGCTGGGCCGCCGTTGCGCCGCTGCGGCGGATCCTGGCGCGCCACTTCGCGCCGCGGCCGGGAATGGCCTCGCCGGCGGCGCTGGAGCGCGCCATCGCCTACTACGATTCGCTGCGCGGATCCGAAGCCCGCTTTCATCGGCTGTTCCCCAATGTCGACGCGCAGATCGAGCGGCTGAAGAAGATGCCGCGCGCCTATCTCGCGCATGAGCTCCTGACCCGTGATTGGGAGGCATTCTCCTTCGGCGACGTGGCCGGCGAACTCGCCGAGGCAAAGCTCGTCTATGTCGGTTCGGCTCATCTCACCGACGGCGTCGATCGGGTGAACTTCACCGAGGCCCAGCAGACGCTTCTCGCCGGCCTCGACGATCCGATCCTGCAGGAAGAGACCCGCGACATGCTGCTGGGGCGCCAGTTCCGCCGCGACGTCTTCGCCAAGGGCGTCACCGCAACGAGCCAGGCGCATCTTCGCGCAAGATGGCTCGATACGCGCCTCGCCATGACCAGCCCGGAACGTGGCTTCGACATGACGTTCGAGACCCCGGTCGGAAAGCTACAGCTGCGGTCGGACGTTCACGGTCCCCTGATCGACCAACTGCACAAGGGTCCCATTACCGTGCGGGAAGCCATCGAAAGCTCGCCGCAGCCGGCGGCGAATTGGGGGTCGATCACGGACGTGATCAAGATTCTCGTCGGCCGGGGCGATTTGCAGCCGGCCTTGCCCGCCGAGGGGGATTCCGCGCGTACCGCGTCGGTCCGCGCCTTCAACAACGCGGTATTGGCACGCGCCATGGACAGCCCCGAATTCGGCTATCTCGCCTCGCCGGTGACCGGCGGCGGGGTGCGGGTCGATCGACTGACCCAGCTCTATCTCTTCGCCCAGATGCGCGGCCTTGCCGATCCGGCGGAGTTGCTCGCCAAGCTCAAGCAGGGCGCGGCCGCCCCTGGCGATGACGCCACGCCGCCGACGATCGAGGCGGCGCGTGATTTTGCCAGGAAGGAGACGGCGCGAATCGAAAGCGATGTGGTCCCGCTGCTCAGGAAGCTTGCCGTCGTCTAGGGCCCGCGAGCGGCAAACGCCTTATCCGTGCTCGCCGTGCCCGCCCGGCGCCAGGACTGACGGATGCGGCAGCTCACTGATGACCCTGACCGACCCATCACCCATCTCGCCAAGAGCGGCACCGAGCGTATGGAAGTCCTGGTAGAGCGTCAGGAGGGCGAGGCCGACCACGCCCGCGCCGCCACCGCCGCCACTTTCCACTATGCCCTCGCCGCCACCGGAACCGTGCAGTGCCTTATCCAACTTGAGGAAATCGCTCGCCAGGACGCCAAACTGATCCCCGACGATTTTCAGGTCGCCGCCGAACTCCTTGTAGGCGAGATCGAGTGGCGAGAACTTCTCGCCTCCGGCGAGCTTCAGGAAGTCGTCGCCAAGCCTGTGAAAGGCGTCGCCGTTGGCGGCCATGTCGGCGCCAAGCTTGAGGAAGTCATCGCTGATCCCGGCAATTTTCAACCGGAACGCGTCCATGTTCGGCGACGCGTCGAGCTTGATAAAATCCGAGCCGGCGGAGGCGCTGATCTTGTGGTCGAGCAGGGCGAAATCCGACCCCAGGCTGGGCGCGCCATCCACCGAACCAGGCGCCGGGGCTCCCGCCATCTTCACCACGAAATTGTCGATCAGGCCCAGGGCCGTATCGACCTTGCGGAAGTCTTGGCCGAGCTTGAGGAACGAGTCGCCGATGACATTGAAGTCGATCTTCAGCGAATGATCGTGTTCGATCTTCAGAAAACTGTCGGGGGTTGCGGTCGACAATTTCAGCAGATCGTCGTCGATTTTCAGGAAGGCATCGCTGAGTGCCCCTTGCTCGTGGCGGCCGTTGAGTTTCAAGAACGAATCCAACAGCCGTTCAACTGCCGTAGGCATCTCCGCCTCCCTCAATCGATGAGCGAGGTGAAGATTATCGATGAATCCCGGTGGCGCGAGCGGAGATTTGTTGCGGCGATTGCGAGAATTGTTTCGTCATTGTGCTGTTGCGGTACATCTGTATCGCCGGTGAAACCAGCATGCCTACGCGGCGTCGTGGAAGATGATGCCGAGTGTGAAGCGCTCGCCGCGGCGCAGGCTCGAGACGCCATGGCGCATGGCGGTGCGATGCCAGCCGCGCGTGCCCTTGGCCGGCCGCTGGTTGACCGCGAACAGGACCGCGTCGCCCTGCGCGAGCGGCACCACCTCGCCGCGCGACTGCATGCGCGGCCGCTGCTCGACCAGCAGGAACTCGCCGCCCTCGAAGTCGCCGTCCGGCCGGCTCAGCAGGATGGTGGCCTGGATTGGGAAAACCAGGTCGCCGTAGAGGTCGCGGTGCAGGCAGTTGTAGTCGCCCGGCCCGTAGTGCAGCAGCAGGGGCGTCGGCCTGGCCTGGCCGGCGGCATGGCACTCGCGCAGCCAGCCTTCGAGCGTCGGCGGGAAGCGCCGTTCAAGGCCCAGCAGCTCGTTCCAGCGGTTGGCGACCGTCGCCAGTTCGGGATAGAGCGCCTGCCGCAGCCGCTCGACCGGCTCGGGCAATGGATAGCGGAAATACTGGTATTCGCCCTGCCCGTAGCCGTGGCGCTGCATCACGACACGGCTGCGGAACCGCTCCGGCTCGGGCCACAGCGCGGCCAGCGCCCGGCACTCCTCGGGCCCGATCAGGCCGCGCGCCACGGTGAAGCCACGATCGGAAAGATTTCCACTGTCGAACATCAGGACATCCTGCCGCGCTGGCCGGCCTTCTTCTATCCGCGGCCATCCTCCTATATGATGCCGTCTTAGCCCTCTCCCGGTCCGGGTAGAGGGCTTTTGTCAACCGCAAGGGTCTTCACGACATGCCGGACATCGCGGTCCCGATCGACAGGGAGCAGAAGCGGCTCATCCGCATGGCCGAGACGATCTCGAAGGCCCTGCCCTTCATGCGCCGGCACAACGACGCGACCTTCGTCGTCAAATATGGCGGCCACGCCATGACCGACCCCAAGCTGGGCGACCTGGTGGCGCGCGATGTGGTGCTGATGAAGCAGGTCGGCATGAACCCGATCGTGGTCCATGGCGGCGGCCCCCAGATCAACAAGATGCTGGAGCGGGTCGGGCTCAAGAGCGAGTTCGTGAACGGCCTGCGGGTGACCGACGCCGCGACCATGGAGATCGTCGAGATGGTCCTGGCCGGCTCGATCAACAAGGCGATCGTGGCCGACATCAACGAATGCGGCGGCATTGCCGTCGGCATCTGCGGCAAGGACGGCAACCTGATCCTGGCCAAGAAGGTCACCGAGATGCGCGACCCCAGGACCGGCGAGCTGCTGAAGGTCGACCTCAAGCAGGTCGGCGAACCCGCCAAGATCAACGTCATGGTGCTGGAGCAGCTGCGCCGCGCCGACGTCATCCCGGTGGTGGCGCCGATCGGCTTCGGCGTCGACGACGAGCTGACCTACAACATCAACTCCGACACCTCGGCGGGCGCCATCGCCGGCGCAATGAAGGCCAAGCGGTTGCTGTTTCTGACTGACGTGCCGGGCGTGCTCGACAAGAACGGCAACCTGATCTCCGACTTGACGGTCGAGCAGGCGCGCGCCCTGATCGCCGACGGTACCATCTCGGGCGGCATGATCCCCAAGGTCGAGAACTGCATCGACGCGGTAAATTCCGGCGTCGAGGCGGCGGTGATCATGGACGGCCGGGTACCCCATAGCCTGCTGCTCGAGGTGTTCACCGAGTCGGGCCTCGGCACCATGGTCAAGCGCAGCTAGTCCGCCTTGAAATCGTTGATTTTGTTGCATATTTAAGCGTCATGGCGATTCGGACCATCCTCACGGCGCCTGACCCGCGTCTCAAGAAGAAGTCCAGGCCGGTGGGCTCGGTCGATGCCGAGGTGCGCCGGCTGATGGATGACATGCTGGAGACGATGTACGAGGCGCCCGGCATCGGCCTCGCCGCGCCGCAGCTCGGCGAGCTGAAGCGGGTCATCGTGCTCGACATCGACCGCGAGGACGTCAAGACCGGCCCGTTGTTCATGGCCAATCCCGAGATCGTCGAGGCCTCCGACGAGGACGCGACCTACGAGGAAGGCTGCCTGTCGGTGCCCGAGCACTATTCCGACGTGGTGCGGCCGGCCAAGGTGACGGTGCGCTACCTCGACCGCGACGGCGAGACGAAGGAACTGGTCTGCGAGGGCCTGCTGGCGACCTGCGTGCAGCACGAGATCGACCATCTCGACGGCATCCTGTTCATCGACCACATCTCCTCGCTCAAGCGCAACATGATCCTGCGCAAGCTCTTGAAGGCGCGGAAGGAAGCGGAGCGCGACGAGGCCGAGGGCAAGCCGGCCAAGCCAAAGACGAAGCCCAAGGAAACGGCGGCAGTGTAGCTGCCGACCGTAGGGCCGGAGGCCCGCGGTTCCGGAAGGCTACTGCGCCGCGATCTTCGACGCGGCCGGCGCGAAGGTGTGCTCCATCTCGCGGCGCAGCTTCACCGCGGTCAGCGTCTCGTCCATCGCCACGTCGGCATAGGTCAGCGACTGGCCCGCCTTGATCGGCCGCAACAGCTTCACATTGTGGGCGAGGCCGAGCGGTAGGCTGCCCAGCCCGGTCGACTTCTCGGCCGGGAACAGCTTGCCGTAGACCGTGTAGCCGCCCTCGCCATCGAGCATCTCGCCCGCCTTGAGGTCGCGCTTGGCCGTCGCGATCACGTCGGCATGGAAGCCGATCGGGCAACCGGTCGGCTCCTTGCGCAAGCCGACCGAGGCCACCGAGATGCCGACCTCCAGCCCGATCAGGTGCCAGCGCTTGTACATCACGGAATGCCGGCCGCTCGGGTCGGTCTGCAGCATGTACTCCTCGAAGCAGTTCTTCTGGTACTCGGTCGAAGCCTCGAACACGACCCAGACGCCCTTGCGGATTTCGTAGGGGATGGCGCGGCCGTCGCGCTCGAGCGACGAGGCGACCTCGACCTGGCCCTTGTGATGCAGATGGCCGCCCTCGGAGAT
>VBAF01000444.1 GCA_005884705.1 Alphaproteobacteria bacterium | reverse complement strand
CGCCATAGACGTGCTCGGCCTTCAGCCCCTCTAGCCGCCGCTTCAGGTCCGCAGGCAGCGTCTCGTAGGCGTTGTACATGCTGGCGAACAACGTGTCGCCGCCGGTGGACGGAATGGCGATGCCGTAGAGCTGCGTGCCCTTGCAGATCTCCTGGTCTCACGGCGAATCGGTGTGCCAGCCGCCGCCGCGGTCGTAGATCGCCTTGTCGACCTTGCCGTCGGCCTTCTTGGTGCCGATGCCCATCACCGTGAGCTCGGGATGTTCGGGATGGCGGGTGCGCACGACCCGATGCGGCTTCAGCCTGCCGAAGCGGCGGGAATAGGCGAGGAATTCGGGGATGGTGAGGGTCTGGCCGCGCACCACCAGCACGATGCCGTCGAGCCAGGCGCGGTAGAGGGCGTTCCAGTCGCTGTCGCTCAGCGACCGCACGTCGACATCGGTGGCGATCGCCCCGATGCGCGGGTCGGGCTTGTCGATCTTCATGCGGCAAGCCTAGCATCCCGGCAGAAAAAAGAACCGGAGGAAACCATGCATCGCATCGCGGCTGGGCTTTTTGCCATCCTGTTGGCGCTGCCCGCGGGCGCGCAGGAAACCTATCCCAATCGCACGATCACCCTGGTCGTGCCCTATGCGCCGGGCGGCGGCAGCGACTTCCTGGGTCGCATCCTGGCCGACGGGATAAAGGCGCGGCTCAAAGAGACGGTGGTGGTCCAGAACATCCCCGGCGCCGGCAGCGCGGTCGGCTCGATGCAGGTCGCGCGGGCCAAGCCCGACGGCTACACGCTGCTGCTCAACCATATGGGCTTGTCGACCGTCCCGACGCTCTACAAGAAGCTCGCCTTCGATCCGCTGGCGTCGTTCGAGTTCATCGGCCGCTGGGCCGAGGCGCCGATGCTGATCATGGCGCGCTCGGACTTCGCGCCGAAGACCTTCGCCGAGCTGGTGGCCTACGCCAAGGCCAACAAGGAGAAGTTCACCATGGCCTCCGCCGGCATGGGCAGCGCGACCCACCTTTGCGCCATGCTGTTCCAGGAGGCGGTCGGGGTGCCGTTCACCATCGTCCAGTACAAGGGCGGGGCGCCGGCCGGGGCCGACGTGCGCGCGGGCCAGGTCAACGCGCTCTGCGACCTGCCGACCACGACCTCGGGCACGATCCGCTCCGGCGAGCTGCGCGCCTATGTGCTGACTGCGCCGCAGCGGCTCGCCACCCTGCCCGACGTGCCGACCTCCGCCGAGGTCGGCATGCCGGACCTCAATATCGGCGTGTGGTTCGGGCTTTATGCGCCGGTCGGCACGCCGCAGCCGATCGTCATGACGCTCAACAAGGCGCTGCGCGAGATCGTGCAGGACAAGACGGTGGCCGAGAAGCTGGCCGGCATCGAGACCTACCTGCTGCCGCTCGACGAGGTGACCCCCGAGGCGCACCGCGCCAAGCTCGCCGCGCAGATCTCGCAATGGAAGCCGATCCTCGAGAAGGCCGGCATCCAGGCGGAGTAGGGGAAGTACGCCGCCGCCGCCTGGCAGCGGACGATCGCCTTCCTGCGCGCGAATGGCCTCTAGCGTTAGTTGCCGATGATCCACGGCGCGCCCGAGGCGAGGGCCACCTCGCGCACCTTGGCGAGCAGGTTGGGGCCGACCGGAATGCCGGTCTTCATCCGCTGAGCGGCGATGCGGCGCTCGGGATCGCCGGCGACCATCACCGGCCGCGCCGGATCGGCCGGCTTGGTGGCGCGCAGCGTGTCGCAGAAGGTGGCGACGTCGGCGCGGAAGTCGGCGGGGTCGCGGAACATCCCGGGATCCATCGCCAGGAAGAAGTGGCCGATGTCCATCGTGTTGGGCCGCTTCATGTGCATCGGGTCGGTGATCAGGGTCGAGCCCGACAGCGCCGCCGACAGGATGTTGACCATGGCGCCGAGGCCGTAGCCCTTGTGGCTGCTGCCCTCGGGCGTGCCGCCGAGCGGCGTCATGAATCCGCCCTTGCTGACTTCTTTCGGATCGGTGCTGGGCCGGCCGTCCTTGGTCACCAGCCAGCCGGCGGGCGCGGGCAGGTTCTCGTTTGCCTTGTTGCGGATCTTGCCGGCGGCGACCGTCGTGGTCGCCATGTCGAGCAGGAACGGCTCGCCCGGCTTGCCGGGTGCGGCAAAGGCGATCGGGTCGGTGCCGAGCCGCGCCTGCGCGCCGTGGGTCGGCGCGACCTGGACACCGCTCGCCGAGGTGGTGACCATGCCGATCAGCCCTTGCTCGACCGCCATCAGGGCGTAGAAGCCGCAGGCGCCGAAATGCGCCGAGTTGCGCACCGCGGCGACGCCGATGCCGGTCTTCTTGGCCTTCTCGATGGCGAGTTCCATGGCGCGCCGCGCGTTGGGGTGGCCGAGCCCGCCGCCGCCGTCGACCAGCGCCGACACCGGCGTCTCCTTCACCACCGTAGGCACGGCGCGCATGTCGATCTTGCCGCCCTGCCGGCGCTCGTCATAGGGCGGCACCATCGAGATGCCGTGCGTATCGACGCCGTGCAGGTCGGCCCAGCTCATGATCTCCGCGGTGCCGACCGCCGTCGCCTCGGGCATGCCCCAGGCCTGCAGGATGAGCTGCAGTTGCTTGCGGTGGGTTTCGTAGGATGCGGGCATTCTCGTTTCTCCTTCAGCCGCCGGCCACGCCCTGCGCCTCGACATAGAGCGCATAGACCGACTGGCTCGCGGTCATGAACAGGCGGTTGCGCTTGGGCCCGCCGAAACAGAGGTTGGCGCAGCGCTCGGGCAGCAGGATGCGGCCGATCAGCGTGCCGTCGGGTGCGAACACCGCGACACCGTCGTGGCCGTCGCCGCCGGAGAAGCCGGCCCACACGTTGCCCTCGGTGTCGACGCGGATGCCGTCGGCGAAGCCGGGAGTCGCGTCGAAGAACAGCCGGCCGTTCACCGCCTTGCCGCCCTCCATGTCGTAGACATGCGTGGTCCGGGGGCCGTCCGGCGTGTCGACGACATAGAGCTTCGATTCGTCGGGCGAGAAGGTGTAGACGCGGTACGGCATCTCCTTGGGGGCCTTGTCGCCCATGTAGTTGCCGCGGATGCCCGCGCCGTTGTCGCTGAACCAGATCGTGCCGTCGGACTTCACGATCACGTCGTTCGGTCCGGTGAGGCGCGTGCCCTCGAAGGTGTCGGCGAGCACCGTGACCGTGCCGTCGTGCTCGGTCCGCGTGAGCGTGCGGCTGCCGAGCTCGCAGGTGATCAGCCGGCCCTGGCGGTCGCGCGTGCTGCCGTCGGGGTGGCCTGCGTTGTGGCGGAGGATGGAAGCGGTGCCCGTGAGTTCGTCCCAGCGCACCAGCGTATCGTTGGGGATGTCGGAGAACAGCA
>VBAF01000443.1 GCA_005884705.1 Alphaproteobacteria bacterium | reverse complement strand
TCGGCTCGGTGCTGATGCTGCTGGCGATCATCGCGATCTACTGGCAGGCCGGCACGTCGGACCTGCCGACGGTGATCGAGAAAATGCAGCTGCCGTTCCAATGGCAGTTCTGGCTGTGGCTTGCCTTCTTCGCGTCGTTCGCCGTGAAGGTGCCGATGTGGCCGGTCCATACCTGGCTGCCCGACGCCCATGTCGAGGCGCCGACCGCGGGCTCGGTGATCCTGGCCGGCGTGCTGCTGAAGATGGGCGGCTACGGCTTCATCCGCTTTTCGGTGCCGCTGTTCCCAGAGGCGACGCAGTATTTCGCGCCGCTGGTCTTCGGCCTGTCCTGCATTGCGGTGATCTACACCTCGCTGGTGGCGCTGGTGCAGGAGGACATGAAGAAGCTGATCGCCTATTCGTCGGTCGCCCACATGGGCTTCGTGACGATCGGCGTGTTCGTGATGAACATGCAGGGCGTGCAGGGCTCGATCTTCCAGATGCTGAGCCACGGCATCGTCTCGGCGGCGCTCTTCCTCTGTGTCGGCGTGGTCTATGACCGCATGCACACCCGCGAGATCGACGCCTATGGCGGCCTCGTCCATCGCATGCCGCGCTATGCCTTCGTCTTCATGTTCTTCACCCTGGCGAGCGTTGGCCTGCCCGGGCTGTCGGGCTTCGTCGGCGAGTTCCTGGTGCTGATCGGCACGTTCAAGGCCAATACCTGGGTGGCGTTCCTGGCGGCAACCGGCTTGATCCTGGGCGCAGCCTACGCGCTGTGGCTCTACCGCAAGATCATCTTCGGCCAGCTCACCAAGGAGTCGCTGAAGGCGATCATGGACATGAACAGGCGCGAGATTGCGGTGTTCCTGCCGCTGGTGCTGATCACCTTGTGGATGGGCATCTATCCCAATTCCTTCCTCGATCCGATGGCGCCTGCCGTCGACAAGCTGATCGGGGACTACAATGCGGCGTTGAAACTCGCCCGCACGGCGGCACTGCGATGAGCACGGACATTATCGGCCTCGAACACTGGTCGCTCGCCCGGCCGGAGCTCTTCCTCGCAGCGGCGACCGCGCTGCTGCTGATCTACGGCGTGCTGCGCGGCGAGGCGGCAACGGCCTTCGTGTCGGTCGCGACCTGCGTCGCCCTGCTGGTCGCCGCGGTGCTGCTGTTCGTGCCCTATCGCGAGGGCACGGCCTTCGCCAACCTGTTCATCGTCGACCGGTTGACCGCCACCACCAAGGCCCTGGTGCTGGTCAGTGCCGCCATCGCCATCCTGATGTCGCGCGGCTATTTCGAGCGGGTCGGGGCCTGGCGGTTCGAGTATCCGCTGATCGTGGCGCTGGCCACGCTCGGCATGATGCTGATGATCTCGGCCAACGACCTGATGTCGCTCTATGTCGGGCTCGAGCTGCAGTCGCTGGCGCTCTACGTGATGGCGGCCTTCCAGCGCGATTCGGTGCGCTCCACCGAGGCTGGAATCAAGTACTTCGTCCTGGGCTCGGTCGCCTCGGGCATGCTGCTGTTCGGCGCCTCGCTGATCTACGGCTACTGCGGCGGCACCGCCTTCGTGCAGATCTCGCAGGCGCTGCTGGCCGGCAAGGCGGCCGAGATCGGCACCACCATCGGCCTGGTCTTCGTGGTCGCGGGCCTCGCCTTCAAGATCGCCGCGGTGCCGTTCCACATGTGGACGCCCGACGTCTACGAAGGCGCGCCGACGCCGGTCACCGCCTTCTTCGCCGTGGCGACCAAGATCGCCGGCGTCTCGCTGACCGTGTCGGTCCTGATGGGCCCGTTCAAGCCGCTGTTCCCGCAGTGGCAGCAGATCATTATCGCCGCCGCGGTGCTGTCGATGGCGTGGGGCGCTTTCGCCGCGCTGCGCCAGAACAATATCAAGCGGCTGATGGCCTACTCCTCGATCGGCAATGTCGGCTACGTGCTCCTGGGCGTGGCGAGCGGCAGCGAGAAGGGCATCCAGGCGGTGGTCTTCTATCTCGCGATCTACATGGTCATGACGCTCGGCACGTTCGCGATCATCCTGCTGATGAAGCGGCGCGACATCATGGTCGAGAGCATCTCCGACCTCGCAGGCCTGGGCAGGAGCCATCCGATGCTTGCCTTCGCCATGCTGCTCTTCATGTTCTCGCTGGCCGGCATCCCGCCGCTCGCCGGCTTTTGGGGCAAGCTCTACGTCTTCATGGCGGCGGTCGAGGCCAAGCTGTTCTGGCCAGCCATCCTGGGGGTGCTCGCCTCGGTCGTGGCGTCCTATTACTACCTGCGCATCGTCAAGGTGATGTACTTCGACGAGGGTACCGAGACGCTCGACCAGCCGTCGTTCAACGTCAATCGCGCGGTC
>VBAF01000442.1 GCA_005884705.1 Alphaproteobacteria bacterium | reverse complement strand
TACTCGCTGATCGACGACGGCGTGGGCAAGGAATACCGCTTCGAGTACGGCCTGGAGATGCTGGTGTGGGCGCAGGTGCTGGCCTACCGCACCGACGCCTTCAAGGGCGCTGCACCGGCCAGCTGGGCCGATTTCTGGGACACCAAGAAATTCCCCGGCGACCGCGCCATGTTCGGCACCTCGAGCGGCGGCTGGCCGGAGATGGAGTTCGCCCTGATGGCCGCGGGCGTGGCGCCCGACCAGCTCTACCCGCTCGACGTCGACAAGGCGCTGGCGAGCTACGGCAAGATCAAGAAGGACGTGGTGAAGTGGTGGGACACCGGCGCGGTGCCGATCCAGCTGCTGACCGACCGCGAAGTCACCATGACCACCGTCTGGAACGGCCGCATGGCGGCGCTGCAGGCGGCTGGCGTGCCGGCCGCGATCAACTGGAAGCAGGGGCTGCTCAAGCGCGACGCCTGGGGCGTTCCCAAGGGCGCCAAGAACAAGGTCAATGCGATGAAGTTCGCGGCCTACTCGACCATGGCGATCCCGCAGGCGCGCATCGCGCTCGGCATTCCCTACGGCTCGGTCAACAACGACTCCAACAAGTACATCCCGCCGGAGCGGCTGACCGTTCTGCCGAGCGCACCCGACATCAAGAAGAATCTCGTCAATTACAATTACGATTGGTGGATCGCCAATCGCGAGGTGGTCATCCCGAAGTTCAACAAGTGGCTGCTGAGCTAGGCGCGTCGGTCGCGCTGCGCGACCTCGAGAAGCGTTACGACCGCGTCGCCGCGGTCGCCGGGGTCTCGCTCGAGGTCCGCGCGGGCGAGTTCCTGACGCTGCTCGGCCCGAGCGGCTCGGGCAAGACGACGACGCTGATGATGATCGCCGGCTTCGAGGTGCCGAGCGCCGGCGACATCGCGATCGACGGCCAGTCCGTCGTCGCCATGCCGCCCTACCGGCGCAACATCGGCATGGTGTTCCAGAACTACGCGCTGTTCCCGCACCTGACGGTGGCGGAGAACATCGGCTTTCCGCTGAGGCAGCGCGGCGTGCCGAAGGACGAACGCGCCCGGCTGGTCGGCGAGGCGCTCGAGCTGGTGCATCTGCCGGGCTACGGCAGCCGCTATCCGCGCCAGCTCTCTGGCGGGCAGCAGCAGCGGGTCGCTCTCGCCCGCGCCATCGTCTTCAAGCCGCGGCTGCTGCTGATGGACGAGCCGTTGGGCGCGCTCGACAAGCAGTTGCGCGAGAATCTGCAGCTCGAGATGCGGCGTCTGCACGCCGATCTCGGCATTACCTTCATTTATGTCACGCACGACCAAGAAGAAGCGCTCACCATGTCGGACCGCATCGCCGTCATGAACGACGGCCTGGTCGCGCAGGTCGGCGCGCCAGAGGATCTCTACGACCGGCCGAGCGATCGCTTCGTCGCCTCGTTCATCGGCGAGTCCAACTTCCTGCCCGCCGTCGTGCGCGGCCTCGAGGACGGCGTCGTGATCGCGGAGTGCCAGGGCGCCATGATCCGTGCCGTCTGCCCCGGCCGGCCGGCCACGGGCGACAAGGTGATGCTGACGACGCGGCCCGAGCGCCTGCGCTTCGCCGACGGCCGGCATTCACAGGCGGCCGACAATCGCCTCAGCGTCACGGTGGCTGAGGCGGTGTTCGCGGGCGAACGCTGCCGCTACATGCTGCGGGCCGGCGACGGGACTTTGGTGGTGCTGAAGGAGCCGTCGAGTGCCGCCGTCCGCCGCCGCGCGGTCGGCGAGCGGGTCGAGATCGCCTGGTCGGTCGCGGATACGATCCTTGTCTGAGGTCTCGCTGGGCGCGCGCCACTCCAGTGGCGCTCATGTTCTCGCACCCACGAAGATGCGCGACTGGCGGCGCGCGCTGCCGGCAATGCCGATCCTGCTGGCCGTCCCGCTCGTCGTCTTCATGCTCGCCTTCTACGCCGTGCCGGTGGTGACGATGCTGATGCGCAGCGTCTCCGATCCGAGCTGGACGATCGACCATTACGCCGCGCTGTCGGACGACCCGGTGTTCCTCAAGGTCTTCTGGAACACGCTCAACACGTCGGTGATCGTCACCGTCGCCACTCTGCTGCTGGGCTACCCGGTCGCGCTCGCGCTGGTGCGGGCGCCGAAGTGGGCGCCGGTGATCCTGATCCTCATCCTGCTGCCGTTCTGGACCAGCGTGCTGGTGCGCAGCTACGCCTGGATGGTGCTGATGGGCCGCCACGGCCTGATCAACGAGGCGCTGCTCGCCGCCGGCCTGCTCGACCGGCCGCTGCGCATCCTCAACACTCCGCTCGCGACCCAGATTGCGATGACCCACATCCTGCTGCCCTACATGATTCTGCCGATCGCCAATGCGCTCAGGCAAATCGATCCGTCGCTGGCCCGCGCCGCCGCCGGCCTCGGCGCCTCGCCCTGGGCGACCTTCCGGCAAGTGACCCTGCCGCTCTCGATGTCGGGAGTCGCCGCCGGCATCCTGCTGGTGTTCGTGCTGGCGCTCGGCTTCTACATCACGCCGGCGATGGTCGGCGGTCCGCGCGAGATCACGCTGTCGATGCTGATCTCCCAACAGGTCGATCAGCTCAACTGGGCCTATGCCGCCACGCTGTCGGCCGTGCTGCTGGCGACCGCGCTGGGTCTGATCGCGCTGTTCTACCGCCTGCCCGGCATCGGCAACGCCTTCC